>DASQFM010000250.1:0-17598 GCA_035633135.1 Candidatus Eiseniibacteriota bacterium | reverse complement strand
CGATCACGCCGGGCAAGAAGGCAGATCTCGTGATCATCGAGACGAAATCCCCGAACATTGCTCCCGTGATCGACCCGGTGGGCGCCATCGTCTGCGCGGCCGACATCTCGAACGTTGACACGGTGCTGATCGACGGCAAGGTCATGAAACGAAACGGCAAGCTTGTCCAGGAGCTGTCGGGCCCGCGGCGACTTGTCGAGGCGTCGCGCGACTACCTGGTTGGCACGTTCGGCACGCCGGAGCCCGGCTGGCTGCCCGCGAAGGTCACCGCCTAGCGACGACGCACGCACCCGACCGACGGAGACCTCCGGCAGGCAGTGAGTGCCGGAGGAAACGCCCGGCAGTCAGTACGAATCGCCCCCCGTCGAGACCCCCGACCAGGCAGCGCTCAGCCGGGACCGGGGGTCTTGCTGTCCGCAACCGGGCGCCGGTGGCGGTGCGCGCCCTCCTCCGGAACCAGCGGCTCCCCGACGGTGTATGAAGGTCGGCAGGGAACCGTGGGAGGGCCGTCCGACGGAAGAATCCACACTGATCGATCGCGCGAAGCGAGGGGACCTCGACGCCTATGAGGACCTGGTCCGGCGCCACGAGAGCGCGGCACTGCGGACCGCGGCGATCCTCGTTTCCGAGCCGATGGACGCCGAGGAGGCTGTTCAGGACGCCTTCGTCAAGGCGCAGGCCGCCCTGGCCCGGTTCCGCGATGGCGCGCCGTTCCGCCCATGGCTCCTGCGGATCGTCGCCAACGAGGCACGGAACCGGCGCCGTTCCGCCCAACGCCGGCAGGGCGTTGCCCTGCGACTCGCTGAGGACCGCCGCGACGACGACGCGGCCCCGTCGCCCGAAGCGGCGGTCCTCGTCCGCGAGCGCCGCGCCGCGCTTCTCGACGCGCTCGCGAAGTTGCGTGAGGACGACCGCCTCGTGATCGCCTATCGCTACCTGCTCGACCTCAACGAGACGGAGACCGCCGAAGCGCTCGGCGTGCCGAAGGGCACCGTGAAGTCGCGCTCGTCGCGGGCGCTCGGCCGGCTCCGGGCCGTTCTCTCCAGCGGGGAGGGGCTCCGATGACGGGTCGGTGGGTTGAGATGCGCGATGAGGAGCTGGGGGCCGCGCTGCGCGATCTCGGTACGGCGCTGACGCCCGATCGACCGGCCGGGGAGGTCGCGCGTGCCGCGCGGCTTCGGATCGAAGCCGGATCGCCGACCTTGCCCCAGCGGCGCCGGTGGCTCGTCTTCCCGGGTGCAAGACTGGGCCGCGGCACCGCGTTGGCCCTCGTCGCCCTCCTGCTCCTTGCCGCCGTCGTCGCTGCGCTCGGCTTCGGGCTCCCGGGCATCCGGATCGTGGCGCCACCGACGGCGTCGCCGGTCGCCCCGGCGACGGCGGCGCCCGCCCGAACGCCCGCGGCGATCGATGGCGTGCCGCTCGGGACGTCGATCGACCTTGCCGGGATCGACGCCGCCGCAGGATTCCAGGTCCAGCTGCCCATCCTCCCCGAGCTCGGGGCGCCAATCGGCACCTATGTCGCGGGAGGCGTTAGTCCGATCGTGAACGTGACTTACGGTTCGAGCTTGGCCTTCCCGGCTCCGTCCGGACAGACGATCGGCCTCGTTGTCACGGCGCTCGAGGCCCGCATCGGCGACCAGCGCCTGTTGGAGAAATTCGCGGAGCCCGGCACGACGATCGAGGCCGTCACCGTCGACGGTCACCCTGGCTTCTGGATCGCGGGTGCGCCGCATCTGCTCATCTACGTGCGGCCGAACGGCAGCCGCATCGACGACCCGGTCCGCCTCGCGGGCAACGTCCTGGCGTGGAACGACGGCGAGGTGACCTACCGGATCGAGGGCGCCGCGAACCTGGCGACAGCCCTTCGCGTGGCGGCGTCGATGCGCTGACGTGAGCTTGGACCTCGGGGCCAATCGCCGCTTGGCGCAACGCAACGGCGGCCGTATTTACCGAAGGTGGAGGCACCGCTGATCGCGGCGCTGGCGACCGCCGGCCCGATGCCCCTGGCGAGCGGGTCGGATACGCAGCGTGGGGCGAAGGCCCCGATCCGGCTTGCCCGTCATTGCTGCGGCGTGCGCGACTCTTCGAACGGCGGTGGCCTGCGCGGCTTCTTGTGCGATCAAGGCCGAGGCCTCCGCGGCGACTTCGGCGTCCAGCGTTTCGACGATCTGCGCAGCTTCCAGCGGGCCGAGTTGTTCGATCACCGAGCCGGCCGCGACGTAGACCCAGTCGCCCGCCTGGAGGTGCGGCGCCAGGATTCGCGACGCGCGGCGGCGGTGCCCGTTCTGATCGATGAGCACCCAGTGGGCGTCGAGGTACGCGACCCGGCCCGGGTACGAGATGCGCATCCGATGCGTCGCTCGATGGTCGAGTGCGGCTGAGGTGCCGTTCATAGGTCCAGTCTGCCCTCGCGCCGGCATTCGACGTAGGGCCGCAGGTCACGACCGGCAGGGGCACAACGGCCCCTAACGCCACAGAGCGGGCGAGCGGTCGCCTCTAGAGGAGGTGTAACCGGTTTGCCTCACTGCGGAGCTGGTCGCGGAAGTCCGGGTGGGCGATCCCGATGAGCGCCTCCGCGCGCTGGCTCAACGACCGGCCCCACAGCTCCGCCACGCCCCATTCGGTCACGATCGTTCGGGCATGGGCCCGCGTCGTGACCACGCCAGCGCCCTCGTGGAGGCTGGCAACGATCCGTGACTGGGCGCCGCGGGCTGCCGTCGAGGGCAGGGCGATGATGGCCCGGCCCTCGGTCGCCAGCGAGGCGCCGCGGACGAAATCCATCTGGCCGCCGACGCCGGAATACATCCGGTGCCCGATCGAGTCGGCCACGATCTGGCCGGTCAGGTCGACCTCGATCGCCGAGTTGATCGCCCGCATCCGGCTGAATGTGCGGATCACGTGGGTGTCGTTGGTGAAGTCGACCGAGCGCATCTCGATCATCGGGTTGTCGGCCACGAAGTCGTACAGCCGCGGCGAGCCCATCAGGAAGGCGGCCACGATCTTGCCGCGATTGCGCTCCTTGCGGCTGCCGTTGATGACGCCGGCCTCGGCGAGGTCGACGACGATGTCGGTGAACATCTCGGTGTGGACGCCGAGGTCGTGCTTGCCGTGGAGCGCCGCGCCGACCGCCGTCGGGATCCCCCCGATGCCCATCTGGATCGTCGATCCGTCCGGGACCAGGTCCGCCACGAACGCGCCGATGCGCCGCTCGACATCGCCGATCTCGCCCATCGCGACCGCATAGGGCGGGACATCGCACTCCACCGCCAGGTCGATCTCGTCGACGTGGATGAAGCTCTCGCCGAGCGTCCGCGGCACGGACTGGTTGAGCTGGACGATGACGGTCTTCGCGGCGCGGATCGCCGCGTGCATCGCCTCGACGCTCGTGCCCAGCGAGCAGAAGCCGTGGGCGTCGGGCGGCGTGGCATTGACGAACACGGCGTCGAGCGGCAACAGGCCCGTGTCGAACAGGCGCGGTACGTCGGACAGGAACGCGGGGATGTAGTCCGCCCGGCCCTCGTTGACGGCGGCGCGCGCGTTCGGGCCGATGAACAGGGCCCGATGACGGAAATGGGGCGCCATCTCGGGCGCAAGGTGCGGCCCCGGTCCCTCGCAATGCAGATGCAGCACGCTCACGTCGCGCAGCTCGGGCGCTCGGGCGACCAGCGCATCGAGCAGCACGGACGGCGTGGCGGCGGCGCATTGGAGATAGAGCTGCTGTCCGGACCGGATGCCGGCGACGGCCTCCTCGGCGCTGACGATCTTCATCGCGGGAGGATAAGCGCCGGACTGTTCAGAACCGGGAGCAGGACGGACCTGTTGGCGGAGGCCGAGCGCCCAGGCGGCAGGAAGACTGCGCCGAGCGTCCGCTCAGCCGCCGCCGCGATCGAGCCGATGCCTGGCCATATAGGCCGCCGCCTGGGCGCGTCGCTCGAGGTTCAGCTTGGAGAGGATCGAGCTGACGTAGTTCTTGACCGTCTTGTCGGACAGGAAGATGTCGGCTGCGATCTCCTTGTTCGTCTTGCCCTCGGCCACGAGCAGCAGGATCTTCCGCTCCTGCGAGGTCAGCTGCGCGAGCTCGTCCGTATAGGTCCCGGTCGCGATCCGCCGAACACGCTCGAGGACCTTCTCGGTGACCGCCGGATCGAGCAGCGACTCGCCGCGCCCGACCGCCTGCAGGGCGGCGACGAGATCCCGGGCCCGGACCTGCTTGAGCAGATAGCCGGATGCTCCGGCGACGATCGCCGACAGCACCGCCTCCTCATCGGGGAAGGAGGTCAGCATCACGATCTTCGTCTCGGGCAGCTCGGCCCGGATCTCGCGGCAGGCCTCGATGCCCGAGCCGTCGGGCAGGCGGACATCCATCACCACGATGTCGGGCCGGACCCGATGAGCCTGATCGATGGCCTCGGCGACCGTTCCCGCCTCCGCCACAACCTGGAAGCCTTCACGCCGGTCGAGGAGGGCGACGAGCCCCTGCCGCACGACTTCATGGTCGTCGACAACGAGGATGCGGAAGACTTTCGGAGGCGGCGGCCCGGGCCGGGCTGCGTGCGGCGGATCGGTCACAGAGTCGGATCCTTCGGGGACGAGCGCGCGCGGCTCCGGCGGCGTCACGCGACTGGGCCCTCCCGTGACAGCAACGGCAGCCGGACGATGATACGCGTGCCTCTCCGCGGCTTACTGTCGATCTCCAGGGTCCCGCCGACCGACGCCGCCCGGTCGTGGAGGTTCAGCAGCCCGAAGTGCCCGGGGCCGGCGCGGCGCTTGGGATCGAACCCTCGACCGTCGTCCTCGACCCGGAGCACGGCGTGATTGCCCTCGCGCCACAGCGACATCGAGGCGCGGGCGGCCTCGCTATGCCGGACGACGTTGCTCAGCGCCTCGCGGGCGATCTGGAGCAGCTCGTGCGAGCTCTCGACCGACAGGCGGCCCGCCAGCTCGGACTCGTCGGCGACCTCGACGCTGACTTCGAGGCCATTCTCGGGACGGAGCTCGGCGGCCACCTGGGTCAGGGCCGACGCGAGCGTGTCCTCTCCCGTATCGGTGCCGAGGCCGACGATGAACGTCCGGATGTCGCGGATCGTGGTGTTGAGCCGATCGATCGCCCGATCGACGCGGGCCACCGCCTCGGCCGGCTCCTCGGTCATCAGGTCCGGCACGTCCTCGAGGGTCAGGCCCACGGCATAGATGCCCTGGATGATCCCGTCGTGCAGGTCGCGACTGATCCGCAGTCGCTCGTCGACTACCGCCAGCTCCTGGACCCGCTGGTGCAACCGGGCGTTCTGGATCGCGATCCCGGCATGGAGGGCGAAGACCTCGACGAGCTCCTGGTCCGCGGGCGTGAACTCCGCTGCGCCTCGCTTCTCGGTGAGGTAGAAGTTGCCGATTGGGCGCCCGCCGACCCGCACGGGGACCCCCAGGAATGAGTGCATCGGCGGGTGCTCGGGCGGGAATCCGTAGCTATCCGCGTGGGCCTTGATGTCGGCGATTCGGAGTGACACGCCTTCCCGAATGATCGTGCCAAGCAGGCCGTGGCCGCGCGGCGGTGCGCCGATTCGCTCGCGTTCTTCCGCCGAGACGCCGCCAGTGATGAATCGCTCGATCCGACCGCTGGCGTCGACGATGCCGAGGGCCGCGTACTCGGCATGCACCAGGTCGCGGAGGCTGTCGACCATGAGCTGGAGGACCCGCTCCAGGTCGAGCTCCGCGGAGATGGCCCGGGTCGCGGCATCGAGGGCCCGCAGCCCGGCGCTCGCCCGCTCAACCTCGGCGCGGGCCGCCTCGAGCTCGGCTCTCGTGGCGCTCAGCTCCGCCCGCGCGGCCTTCAGCGCTGCGCGCTGGTCCGGATCGACCTTGAGGCTCACCGGCAGAGCGTAGCGCGGCCGCTGGCGGGCCTTCCCAACGGCTGGACCTCCCAACCGCTGGCCGCTGAGCTTCTCCCTCGGGCTGGCCGCTGCGTTCCGCAGGATCGTGTCGACCCCGCTTTGGGCTCGATGGCCCCGCGAATCGTGCCGGAGGTCACTTTCAGCGCGATCGCTCGGCCGCCAGCATCGCCGTATGCACACCCCAGCCCAGGCTCCGGACCTCGCTTCCGCGGTACCCGGTTCCGGCACGCCGGCCGGGGCCTTCGATGGCTTGGATCGGCGAGCTTTCCTCCGTGGCGCCGCGATCGCCGGAGGCGGCGTGCTCGTCGCCACCGTGGCGGCCTGCGCCCCCGCGGCCGCTGCCCCGGGCTGGACCTATGGGCCGCCCGCCGCTCCCGCGGGCAGTTCGCCGCCACCGGCGCTGGCCACACCACTCGCGACGATGGACCACGGTCTGGCGGGTTCGGCGGCCCCCTCGGCGGGCGCGGGCTTTGCCGGCCACGACGAGATTGCGCTCGCGGCCGTGCAGCGGTTCCTCGGGGGCGAGTACAACGAGGTTGAGGGTGCGGGCAACAAGCCCTACGGGAATCCGAAGCTGGACGGGTCGACGAAGGTCTTCGAGCTGACCGTCGACAAGATCCAGCACCGGATCGACGCCCAGAAGGATCCGCTCGATGCGCTCGGCTTCAACGGCACCTGGCCGGGCCCCCGCATCGAGGTCATCGAGGGCGACACCATCCGCGCCACCTTCAAGAACAATCTCGACGAGTCGACCGGCATCCATTTCCACGGCCAGCGGCTGCCGAACAACATGGACGGCGTCCCGCACATCACCCAGGACCCGATCCTGCCCGGCGGCTCGTTCACCTACGAGTTCGCCGCCCGGACGGTTGGCTCGCACATGTACCACTCGCACCACAACGCGACCGACCAGGTCGGCCGCGGGCTCCTCGGGGCGTTCATCGTCCATCCGAAGGACCCGGCCCAGCGCGTCGAGCAGCGCTACGGCGTGAGCCAGGACATCGTCTGGATCAGCAACGACACCCTCGGCGGCTTCACCATCAACGGGCGCGGCTTCCCGGCCACGGCCCCGATCGTGGCGACGAAGGGCGACAAGATCCTCGTCCGGTTCATGAACGAGGGCGTGATGATGCATCCCTGGCACCTCCACGGGATGCCAATGCACGTCGTCGCGCGGGACGGCTACGACCTGGGCTCGGCGGCATTCTTCTGCGACACCCTGGGTGTCAATCCGGGCGAGCGCTGGGACGTGGTCATCGACTGCGAGGATCCCGGGGCCTGGGCGTTCCACTGCCACATCCTTCCCCACGCGGAAGGCTCGGACGGCATGTTCGGCATGGTCACCGCGCTCGTCATCCAGGACGCGGCGGCCGCGCTGATCGAGAACGCCATCGGCGCCTCGCCGGTGCTGGCCGCCGCGGCAGCGGCCGGCTCCACCGCCTATACCTGCCGGATCGCCTGATTCCGATGGCCGCTGAGCTGCAGCTCCTCAGACCACCACTCGCGCCGGCCAGTGGCATCCGGCGGATCCTGCTGGCCACGGACCTGTCGCCGGCCTCGGACGGTGCCGCGATCCAGGCCACCGCGCTGGCCCATGACCTGGGCGCCGAGCTGCTGGTCGTGAGCGTCATCGATGCATCGAGCGTTCGACCGGTCGGGCTCGCCAATCGCCGACCGGACCAGGTCCGGGCTTCGCGCGAAACCTCCGCCCAGGACCTCGTCAGCCGCGGCCGGGCAGCCGGCGTTCGCGTGACGTTCCTCATCTGGGACGGCGACCCCGGGCAGTCGATCGTCGACGCGGCCGCCAGCGAGGAGGCCGACCTGGTGGTCGTCGGCAGCCATGGCCGCGGCTCACTCGGCCGGTTCTTCATCGGCAGCGTCTCGGACTTCGTGGTCCGCAACGCTCGCTCGCCGGTGCTGGTCGTCCGCAACCAACCGTTGGCCTGATCTAGCCGGTATACGTCCCGCCCGGGTCCAGTTCCTCGCGCATCAGCCGCAGTTCGCCATCGGTTGGCGGTGCCGTGCTTCCGAGGTCGGTCGCGGCCTTCGGCTCCCACTCGACCGTCGCCCGGACGTCCTCGATGGTGACGCCGGGGTGCAGCGAGTCGAGGCGCATCTCGCCGGTCTCGTCGAAGTGCCAGATCGCGAGGTCGGTGACCACCACCGACGGGCCCCGGCCGAGCCAGCCCTGCTGGCGCCGGATTCGCTCCGATTGCTCCGCCCCGCCAAGGTTGCCCGCGGAAGTCCGGAAGTCGATGCGATCGACGAACGAGCGCTTCGACTGGCGCATGATCACGAACACTTCGCGGGCGTTGATCGCGATCTCGCACGCGCCGCCGCTGCCGGGCAGCCGCGTGGTTGGGCGCTCGTAGTCGCCGATGACCGTGGTGTTGATGTTCCCGAACCGGTCGATCTGGGCGGCGCCGAGGAAGCCGACGTCGATCAGGCCGCCCTGCAGGTAGAAGCTGAATAGCTCGAGCATGCTTACCGCGGCGGTGGCGCCGGTGACGATGGTCGGGTCGCCGATCGACAGTGGCAGGCGGGCCGGCCGCGACCCGAAGGCCCCGGCCTCGTAGACGAGCTCCAGATCGGGGGCCACGGTTCGCTGGGCGAGGTTCACGGCGATGTTCGGTAGCCCCACGCCGACGAAGCAGACCCGCTGCCCCGCCAGCTCGCGCGCCGCCGCCACGATCATCATCTCGCTCTGCGAGAACGTCGCGGGGGCGGCGCTGTCGGTCATCGGTCCCAGCCGCGCACGGGCGTGAGCGGCATACCCCTGGAACCCGACCATCGCCGGGCGCTCATTGATACGACCCGTAGTCGACGGAGCCCGAAAGCGCCGGACCCGGTCGCAGTGCCGCGATCCGCTCGGACCCGAGCTTCTCGACGTACGCCGCGCGTCCGTCGAGGTCGTGGACCCATTCCCGCAGCCACGCCTGGAGCGCGTCCTCGTCGCGGGTGATCGCGTCCCACTCGAGATAGAAGCGGTTGTCCCGGTCGTACGCACCCTGGACGTACGACGGGTGAGCCCCGAACGGCTCGACGACCACGGCGTCGACGATCAGGCCGGGGATGATCGTGCGGTTCGGGTCGGCCCGGATCACCGCCTCGTCGACGAGCTCTTCGACCACCACGATCACCCGATCCGCCGCGAACGCCGCCTCCTTCTGGCAGCCGAGGAGTCCCCACACGTGGGTGTTCCCCGCCGCGTCGGCACGCTGCGCGTGGACGATCGTGACATCCGGCTTGAGCGGCGGCACCGCATACACCACCCCATCTCCGTAGGGCGATTCGATCTCGCGGATCAACGGATTGACCTTCGGCAGGTCGGTCTCGAAGTAGCTTCGTAGCGGATAGAAGGGCAGGTTCGCCGCGCCGGCGGCGTAGCGGCCGACCATCCCGAAGTGGCTGTACTCCTCGATCTCAAGTGGGTGGGGCTGGCCGGGCCCGCCGCTCGACGCGGCTTCGATGCGCCGCCGGATCGCTCCGAGCCCACCGACGCCGGGATTGCCGAGCCAGCTGAAGATGAGCTTGCGGGCCACGCCCGCGGCGACCATCTGGTCGTAGATCAGATCGGGTGTCAGGCGCGCCAGGGTCAGGTCGCGGCGGCCCTGGCGGATGATCTCGTGCCCCGCAGCGAACGAGATCAGGTGAGTGAAGCCTTCGATCGCGACCGTATCCCCGTCGCGCACGAGCTCCGCGACCGCGTCGCGCATCGTGGCGACCTTCGAGGTGCTCATCCGCCCCAGTATCGCCAGCGCCGCTGCGGTCCGGAGCCCGGTGGCGCGCTTCCGGTCGAGCGCTCCAGGTGGCCTAGCCTGCGCCCTCGCCATCGTGGATGGCGCCGGCGGCTGCGGCCTCACGGCCCACGGCCGACGCCAGTGCTGCCACCTCGTCGACGGCCTCGCCGAAGATTCGGAGCGCCGTCGCCATCTCATCGGCATCGACGGTGAGCGCCGGCGACAACCGGATCGACGAGCGGCCGCTTTCTAGAACCAGCAGGCCCCGCTGGAAGCAGGCCCACTGGACCTCCTCGGCGTGGTCGGCGGCATCGAACTCGACCCCGATCATCAGGCCCCGGCCGCGAACATCGGTGACGAGCTTCGGGTGTCGGTCACGGATCTCGGCGAGCCCCGCCTGCGCATCGGCACCGCGAACACGAGCATTCGCGATCAAGCCATCCTCGAGCAGCTCGATGGTCGCCAGCGCCGCGGCACACGCGACCGGGTTCCCGCCGAAGGTCGAGCCATGGGCGCCGATCCCCCACGCCTCCATGACATCCGCCCTGGCGATCATCCCCCCGATCGGCATTCCTGAGGCGATCCCCTTCGCTGTCAGCAGGATGTCCGGTTCGACGCCCCACAGCTGGGACGCCCACATCGCCCCAGCCCGGCCGGCGCCCGATTGGATCTCGTCGGCAATGAGGAGGATGCCGTGCCGATCGCACAGCTCGCGCAACCCCGGGAGGAAACCGTCTTCCGGGACGACATACCCGCCCTCGCCCTGGATCGGCTCGACGATGATCGCTGCCACCTCGCGCGGCGCGACGAGCTTGTCGAATAGCACCTCGTCGAACCAGCGAAGGGCCTGCACGGTTCCGTACTGAGCGTGGTAGATGCCGGGCAGCAGCGGCCCGAAGCCGGCGCGGTACTTCGCCTTCGAGGCCGTGAGACTGATTGCTCCGTACGTGCGGCCGTGGAACGCGCCGAGAAAGGCCACGATGTTCTGGCGTCCGGTCGCGAGACGGGCCAGCTTGATCGAGGCCTCGACGACCTCGGCGCCCGAGTTGCCGAGGTAAACCCGCGACTTTCCGCCCTTGATCGGCGTGACCATCGCCAGGCGTTCGCAGAGCTGGGCGTAGATGGGCAGGTAGAAATCGCTGGCCGAGAAGTGGATCAGCTCGGCGGCCTGCTCCTTGATCGCGCCGACCACGGCCGGGTGGGCGTGACCGGTCGAGGTGACCGCTATCCCGGCGGCAAAGTCGAGGAACAGGTTGCCGTCGATGTCCTCGACGACCAGGCCCCGGCCGCGGACCGGAACGATGGGATAGGCCCGCGGCAGGCTCGGCGACGTCCAGCGCTCGTCGTACGCCACGTGGGCGCGGGCCTTCGGGCCCGGGATCTCGGTGATGAGGTCCGGCACCGGACGGTCGCCAGCAAGGCCGGAGGACGGATGGGCGAGCCGCGCCGGAGCCTGGGTCACCTGCCACCTCGACGCATCGGTTTTATGCAGACTGGATAGTTGACCGGATGGACCCAATCTAGCAGACGGCCCGAGTTGCGACGGCACTGCAACGAGGGCCTCCCCGTTCTTGGCCCCGCATGGGCCGGCGGCTCGACACCCTTAACGGCATGGCAAGAACGAAGAAGCAGCCCGACGCCAAGCCCCGCGGCGCATCGGCGACGACGACACCACTCCTGCGGGACCATCTCTCAAAGAAGGCTCGGCAGACGAGCCCAGACTCAGCCTTGGAGGCGACCCCGCCGCCCGAGGTACCCGAGCCGGACCAGGCGAAGGCTCGCGGCCGATCGACCCGCAGCCCCGATGAGGTCGCAACGCGGCGCCATCTCGAAGGTGCCAAACAAGGCCCGATGTGACGGCCGATCGAATGCCGGCCCCGCACGAGGCAGGACCACCCAATCTCCCGATCGACGGCCCGGAGGCCGGAATTCCGCAGCCTGACGCGGTTGAAGTGCACGTGCCCGAAACGCAGCTTCCACCAATCGACGTGCCCGAGGTGAACGTCCCCGAGCTCGGCGTGCCGGATAACCAGGTGCCCGAGATCGAGACCCCACCATTGCAGGACAGGCCGGGCGTGTAAGCGGTCGACGATTACGCCGCCGCCAGATGTTGACGGGGAGGGTTCGCGAAACCACCGGACGTCACCGCCGGTGGCATTCGGCGCCCCCGCGGACATCGCGCCGCTGTCGAATTGAAATCCCGGTCGGATTTCATCCTGACCGGAGCGTGCCCGGGGATGAATGGCGCAATTTCAACGGCTGGTCATTGAGCCGGCAGGCGCCCATGAGTGGCTAACGCCACCTGGGGTGACGTCCGGCAATCCGTGCGCGGCCAACGGACATGAAGGACGGCCCTTGTGTCGCCCGGCGATGCCTTGTGGCGCCCGGCGGGGCCTTGTGGCTCCCGGCGATACAACTGACGAAGGAGGAACGCTTCGACCGTGCTCGGACCGCCCTCCGGCGTTGTTTGACGCTTCCCACCCGTCAATTGACGTTGGAACGAGAACTCAGCGGCCGCGCTGCCTGCTTCCTTCGTCGCTTGGTGCACCGGGCGCCACACGGGCTCGGTGCTTGAGCTTAAGTCGAGCGCGGAGCGCAGGCGCCCCGGCGCGGTGGCGCCGCTCAGCCGAGTGCACCCGAAGGCGGCGCCGAGCACCGAAAGCGAGCGCACTTCAAGGTGCGTTAGCGCGGAGCGCAGAGCGCAGGCGCCAACGCACGGATGCGCCGGCTGGGCGGCGCCTAATCGACGATCGTGTGGCTCTGCTCGCGCATGAACTGGGCCACGTAGTACATCGACAGGCCGGCTTTGCCGGTTGAGCCGCTGCCCTTCCAGCCACCGAACGCCTGGACGCCGGGCCATGCCCCGGTCGTTGCGCCGGCCCGGCGGTTGACGTACAGCACGCCCGCCTCGGCTTCGTCGAGGAACCTCGCCACCTCGGCCTTGTCCTCGCTGTAGACCCCGGCCGTCAGGCCGTAGGTCGAATCGTTCGCGAGCCGCAGGGCCTCGTCGAGCGTGTCGACGGGATGGATGGCGGTGAACGGGGCGAACAGCTCGTCCTGGAAGATGCGGTGCGAAGCGGGCAGGCCGCCAACGACGGTCGGCTCGACATAGAAGCCGCGCGCCAATGCGCCGTCGGTGAGGTGCTCGCCGCCGGTGAAGACGCGGCCGTCGCGCCGCGCCTCCGAGACCGCCTGCTGGTGCCGGTCCACCGCCCGCTGGTCGATGATCGGCCCGAGCCAGTTCTGGCGCGGGATCGGGTCGCCGATGGTGATCTTCTCGGTCTTCTCGACCAGCAGCCGGACGAGCTCGTCGTGGACCGGTCGCTCGACGTAGACCCGCGAGTTCGCGGAACACTTCTGCCCGCCGAACCCAAATGCTGATCGCACGATACCCTCGGCCGCCTCCTCGAGATCGGCCTTGCGCGACACGATCGCCGGGTTCTTGCCGCCCATCTCGACGATGCACGGCCGCGGCCAGGTCGTCGAGAACGACTTGAAGAGCCGGATCCCGACGTCGTACGAGCCGGTGAAAACGATGCCGTCGATGCCGGGGCTCGACTGCAGCGCTTCGCCGGCGGTCTCGCCCGGGCCCATGACGAGGTTGACGGCCCCCGCCGGCAGGCCCGCATCCTCGAGGGCGTGGATGAGGTTGACCGCCGAAAGCGGTGACGCGGAGGCGGGCTTCAGGACAACGGTGTTGCCGGCCATCAGCGCCGCCGCGGTGGGGCCGGTGGAGAGCGCCATCGGGAAGTTGAACGGACTGATGACGGCGAAGACACCGTGGGGCCGGAGGACGCTCCGGGTGTGGACGGCCGGATCACCGAGGTTGTCCATCGGGTGGTCGTAGCCGTCGTTGTCCTCCATCGTCTGGGAGTAGTAGCGAATGAGGTCCGCGCCCTCCTCGACCTCGCCGAGCGCCTCGATCCGGTTCTTGCCGACCTCGAAGGCCATATCCGCGCCATAGCGCATCTGGCGATCGGAGATGAGCTCGGCGGCGCGCCGAAGGACCTCGAGGCGCTCGCGCCAGGGGGTGTTGCGCCAGGCCGGATAGGCCTTCCGCGCCGCCCCAATCGCGCGCTCGACGTCGTCTGTCCCGCCCTTGGCGAAGGTGCCGACGAGCCAGTTGCGGTCGATCGGCGAGCGGGCTTCAAAGGTCCCCGCCGAGCCGTCCACCCAGCGGCCGTCGATGTAGTTCTGGTGGTGCGCGCCGAGGCCCGCCCGGGCCTGCTCGACCCCTGCTTCGTACCGCGCGTGGAGCTCTTCGTTGTCGTTGCGGAGCGTGGCGTAGGTGATCTTGATCCGGGGCGCCGGGGTCGTCGTCATCGGGATCTCCAGGGTTCATTGGGGCGCGCCAGGTGCGCGCGGTGAGGGCTCAGCTGACCTTGCGGGGCAGTCTAGCGCTCGGGCCGCGAGTCGACGTGCGGTGCGTCGAACTGCTCCGAGCCGTTGGACCCCCGAATGTTGCCGGCTGCGATCGCGGCTTCGCAGGCATTGTTCCCGTGACGACCGACGGTCGGGCCGGGAAGGCGGCGACGACCGCGGCCAGGTCGCGGGCCACCGCGTCGGGTTGGTTCACCCGCGACACTCTCGTTCGCTCGATTTCCTCGGCCGTCGTCTTGCCGCTCAGGACGAGGATGCCGCGGAGCCCGACACGTTTCGCCGCGGCTACATCGGCCTGGGCGTCGTCACCGACCATCGCGACCTCGCCGGTGCGGAGGCGGCGCCGATCGTCCACCGCCGGCTCGCTCGCGACGTCCCCGCGAAGCTCGGCCACCGCCTGCCGAAAGACGACCGCTGACGGCTTGCCCGAAACGACCGCCCTTCGACCGAGCGCGAACTCGAGCCCGACCACCGCGGCCCCCGCGTCGAGCGTCACGCCGCGCTGGGTGAGCCACCACGGATTGCGATGCATGGCCACGAACTCGGCGCCGGCGCGGAGCCGGCGAAAGGCGATGTCGAGGTTCCGGTAGGAGAGGTCGTCGCCCGCGTCGCCAATGACCACCGCGCCCACGCGGGCGCCGTCGCGGTCCGCTGCCTCCGGCGTGACCAGCTGCTGGCCGTCCCACTCCCGGAGCGCATCGGGCGCCGCGAGCACGAGCAATGGCTCGCCGGGGTGGCGTGCGGCGGTGTAGGCCGCAGCCGCCGACGCGGCGGTGATGATCCGGGCCGCGTCGACGTCGAGCCCGGATGCCCTGGCGAAGCCGGCGGCGAGGGTCGATCGGTGAGCGGCGGAGAAGTTCGTGACGACGCGGTACGGGATTCCGCGCGCCTCGAGCTCATGAAGGGCTTCGATCGAGCCGGCGATCGGCTCGCCGCGCAGCACGAGCACCCCGTCGGCATCGAGCACGAACGCCCGAACGCCCTGGAGGGCCTTGCGCAGGTCAGAGCCGGGGCCGTGGTGCCGGGCCTGGCGATCGATCGGCATCGGCCCGATGGTAGTCTCCGGCGAACCGGCAGACGGAGGGCGCGATGGGCCTGCTCGACAGCAAGAAAGCCCTGATCTTCGGGGTGGCGAACGACCACTCGATCGCCTGGGGGATCGCCCAGGCGCTCCACGACGAGGGCGCGACGCTCGGCTTCTCGTCGGTCGAAAGCCTGATCGAGCGCCGCGTGCGGCCGCTGGCGGAATCGATCGGGGCGACGTTCGTCGAGGCGTGCGATGTCCAGTCGGACGACCAGATCCGGGCGGTGATGGAGAAGTGGCGAGCCGCGAACGGCGAGATCGACATCCTCGTCCATGCCCTGGCGTTCGCCCGCCGCGAGGATCTCGACGGTGCCTTCGTCGACACCTCGCGGGAAGGATTCGCGCTGGCCCTCGACGTGTCCGCCTACTCGCTTGTCGCACTCGTTCGGGAGGCGAGGCCCCTGCTCCACGAGGGCTCGAGCGTGCTCACGCTCACCTACTACGGGGCCAAGAAGGTCGTCTCGAACTACAACGTCATGGGCGTCGCGAAGGCGGCGCTCGAGGCGTGCGTGCGCTACCTCGCGGCGGACCTCGGCCCGCAGGGCGTTCGAGTCAACGCGATCAGTGCCGGCCCGATTCGCACCCTCTCGGCCGCCGGCATCGCGGGCTTCAAGAAGATGTACGGATCGTTCGCCGAGGTGACGCCGCTGCGGAGGAACATCACCATCGAGGACGTCGGCAGGACGGCCCTCTGGCTCGCCTCAGACCTGTCGAGCGCGGTGACCGGCGAGGTGATCTACGTGGATGGCGGGTTCAGCATTCTCGGCGTGCCCGTCGCTGACTAGGGGCCCGCCGGATGGCGCGCCCGGCGGCATTCCCGCCAGATCGACATCCAGGGACGATCAGGCCGAATCGGGGCGACCGGGTCCGCCGCTCAGCGCGATTCACGGGGCTGGAATGTCCCGGCCCACGTTCGCGCCGGGACGAAACTGCCCAACCCCGACGAGAGCCGACCCGAATTCTGGCGCCTAACCGTCCCGCCAGGTCGAAATGGCAGGATCGCTGGGGCCCGATGCGAACCAGGGAAGGGTCGTCAGGCCGCCACTACTCTGTCGCGGCCGCCCTCCTTCGCCAGCCCCAGCCCGACGTCCGCCCGCTCGAGCAGGTACGTCGATGAAGCCTGCCCCGGCTCGAGCGCGGCGCAGCCGGCCGAAGCTGTCGTTACGGCTGCCTTGCCATCGGGCCGAAGAGCGGAGCACCGATCGCTCGGCGAAGACGATCCTGACCTCGTCGGCCAGCCGCACGGCATTGTCTCGAGTCGCGCCGTCGAGAACGACCAGGAACTCCTCGCCGCCGTGTCGCGCAACGACGTCGGTGTCGCGGACCCGCGATCGCAGCGCGTCGGCGAAGGCCACCCCCGGAAGTACGGGGCGCGCTCCAGGCGGGCCGAAACGGCCGCTCCGGGCGCCGCGATCGGCCGCTTCAGGAAGCGAGATTCGCCCTTCCCGGGAGGGCGCGGGCAGGAACCCGCGGGCGGATCAGCCCCGCGTCGCGGGCTCCGGCTCGCGGTCCACGGCAGCGTCTGGCGCCGCCGTCAGCTCGGCCCGGATCTCGTCGGGTAGCCAGAACCACCGTAGGGTCTCGAAGTCGGGCCCGACGGCGAGCGGTCCGTCGTCGATGCCGGTCGCTGCGCGCACGAGCTGGCTCGCGGACGCGAGCGTCCGCCGGCCCTCATCCAGGTAGTCGCGCAGCTTCGATTCGGGTTCGTGATGACGGTGCGCCGCGTACCGCATCGCCCCCTCGCCGTAGCCGATGTCGCGGAGCGAAAGCGGCGCCTCTGCGGTGCCCCCTCGGTGCTGCCACAGGCCGCTGGCCGGGTCGAACCGGTACATCGGCGCGAGCCGCCAGCCTTCGCTCGCCACGAGGTCGACCGCATCGAGCACGTAGTCGAAGACCGGTTCGGAGATGAAGTAGTTGAAGTTGACCCGTACCCAGCCGGGCTTGATCCCTTCGCAGCCGAGGGCGGTCTCGCGCTCGAACTCGCGCGATGTCTCGATGTCGAGGCCCAGCAGCCGATGTCCATACGGCCCCGCGCATGAGCACCCGCCCCGCGATTGGATCCCGAACAGGTCGTTCAGGATCGCCACGACCAGGTTGTGGTGCAGGTAGCGGCCACCGTGACGAACGACGAACGAGACGATCGACAGGCGCGGCAGCGAATGCGAGCCGAGGATCTCGATCGCGGGGTTTGCCTCCCAGCGCTCGATCGCGCGGTGGATGAACGCCTCTTCGCGCTCCCGGATCGCCTCGACGCCGACCGCTTGCTTCAGCTGGAAGACGAGACCGGCGCGGATCGACTCGACGATCGCTGGCGTGCCGCCCTCCTCGCGGTGCTCCGGGTCCGGATGGTAGGTGTGGTCCACGGCGGTGACGTACTCGACCGTCCCGCCGCCGGGCATCGTGGGGACGCGATTCCTGATGAGCTCGCGGCGGGCCACGAGGACCCCCGGGGTCCCGGGGCCGCCGATGAACTTGTGAGGGCTGATGAAGATCGCGTCCTTGTAAT
>DASQFM010000249.1:0-19408 GCA_035633135.1 Candidatus Eiseniibacteriota bacterium | reverse complement strand
CTTCGCCGCCCGGGAGGACCTCGCACCCGGGGATCCGTGGGGCTCGATCGCCACGCCGCGCAAGCCGCGCCGCCTGCCACGGGTCCTCGAGGTCCAGCAGATCGAGCGCCTCCTCGATGCGGTCGACGCGGACACCACGCTCGCGGGCCACGCGCGCCGGTCCCCGGTCGGCAGCGCCATCGCCCTGCGCGACCGGGCGATCATCGAGACGGCCTACGCGGCCGGGCTCCGGATCAGCGAGCTCGCGTCGGCCGATCTCGGGTCGCTGGACCTTGGCCGCGGCGAAGTCCGGGTCCTCGGCAAGGGCCGCCGCGAGCGGGTGGGCCTCCTCGGCCGGCCGGCGATCGAGGCCCTCGACGCCTACCTCGACGCCGGCCGGCCGGAGCTCGTCGCCCGCCGAACCTCCGGTGGCCCGGATTCGACCGCGATCTTCCTGAACCACCGCGGCGAGCCGATCGGGGTCCGGGGCCTGCGCTTCCGGATCGCCCGCCTTTGCCGGCTCGCGGGCCTCCCGGAAGGCGTCTCGCCGCATACCCTGCGGCACTCCTTCGCGACGCATCTGCTCGACGGTGGCGCGGACTTGCGGGTCGTCCAGGAGCTGCTCGGTCACGAGAGCCTGGCGACGACCCAGATCTACACCCACGTGTCGCCGGCCCGCCTGCGAGCGGCGTACGCGACCGCCCATCCGCGAGCGAGGGTGGCGGCTCTCACCGTGGCGGCCAACGCGGTGGCCACGCCCGTGGCCCAATCGGCTGCTGACGCCGCTCCGACCGCCGGGACCGACGCCGCGGCATCGCCTGCACCCGCCGAGCCGCCGAGCGGGCGGTGACGACCGCCGGCGCGATCGCCCGTTCGGGTCTCATCGTCGGGTCCGCGTTCCTCGTCGGGCGGGTCCTCGGCTGGGCCCGGGTCGTGGTCATCGGCACGACCTTCGGCGCGTCGGCGGAGCTGGATTCGTTCTTCGCCGCCTTCCGGATCCCGGACCTGATCTTCCAGCTGGTGGCCGCGGGCGCCCTGGCGTCGGCGCTGCTGCCGACGCTGACCGTCCTGATCGCCGAGAACCGCCGCGAACAGGCCTGGCGGGTCGCCTCGTCGGTCGGCAACGCGTTGCTCGGCGCCCTGCTCGTCCTGGCCCTGGCCGCGTTCGTGGCGGCGCCGCTGTTCGTGCCGATCATCGCGCCGGGCTTCACGCCCGAACAGATGAACAGGACCGTGGACCTGACCCGGATCATGCTCGCGAGCCCCATCCTGCTGGCGACGAGCTCGGTCGTCCAGGCCGTGCTGAACGCGCAGGGCCGGTTCGCGGCTTCGGTCATCGCGCCGCTGGTCTACAACCTGGCGATCATCCTGGCCGCCGTCCTGCTCGCGCCGACGCTGGGTGTCTACGGGCTGGCGCTGGGGGTCGTTGCCGGCTCGGCCTGCCACCTGCTGGTCCTGATCAGACCCGTCCGCCGCGTCGGCTTCCGATGGTCGAGGGCGCTCGACCTCCGAGACCCGCTCGTCTCGCGGGTCCTTGCCCTGCTCGCGCCCCGCGTCGTGGGCCTCGCATCGAACCAGCTCATGTTCGTGGTCGCGACGGCGCTGGCGACCGGCGTCGGGGTCGGCGCGGTGAGCGCGTTCAGCATCGGGTTCTCGCTGTTCCAGATCCCGATCGGGGTGATCGCCCTGCCGATCGGCATCGTCCTGCTGCCCTCGCTGTCGCAGAGCGTCGCGCGGGAAGAGCACGGTCGCTACGGTCAGGTCGTGACGCAGGCCCTGCGCTTCATCGTGTGGTTTGCCCTGCCGCTATCCGCCGTGATCGTGGTCCTCGCGCCGGAGCTGGTCACGCTGCTGTTCGGTTACGGCCGGTTCGACGCGGCGGCGATCGCCTCGACGGCAGCGGTGCTGGCGCTCCTGGCGCCGGCAATCGCCTCGGAGTCGCTCCTCGCGGTCCTGGCCCGGGCCTTCTATGCGCGGCTCGACACGCTGACCCCGGTGATCGCCGCGGTGATGGCGGTCGTCATCGACATCGGCCTCTCGATCGTCCTCGTCGGTCGCATCGGCCTTGGCGGAATCTCGGTGGCGATCGTCGTTGGCTCGTGGATCGAGGCCGCGTACCTCGTCCTTTTGCTCGAACGCCGGGGCGGCCTGGAGCTCGGACCGCTCATCCGGACCGGCGCAACCTCGCTCCTGCTGGCCGTCGGCGCGGGCGCCATCGCGGCCGTCATCGCATACGGGCCGCTGGGGATCGACACGGGGTCATCGCGGATCCTCCTGCTGGCGGTGGTGGCAGCGGCGACCGCGATTCCGGCGCTGCTCTACCTCGCGATCAGCCGCGCGGCGCGGGCGCCGGAGCTCGCGATCCTCGTCCGGCTGCTGACCGAGGGCCTGCGGCGGGGTGTCCCGGAATGACGGTTCGGGCGACGGTCGCCACGGCGGGCGATCGCGGCGAATGGGATCGCTTCCTTGCCAGCCGACCGGAGGCGGACATCCTGCAGCTGTGGGCCTGGGGTGAGGCAGTTCGGGATGCAGGTGCCCCGGCGGCACGGGCCGCCCGGGAGTTGCCGGAGCGGGTCATCGCCCGGGCGCCGGACGGAACGGTTCGTGGCGTGGCCCAGGCCTTGATTCGCCCGGCGGCCGCGGGGCGTTCGGTGATCTACGTGCCTCGTGGTCCCGTCTGGGAGCGGGAGGCCGCGGATGGCCCCGCGATTCTCCAGGCCCTCCTGGCCGGGCTGCGGGACCTTGCCCGGCAGCATCGGGCGATCGTGGTCAAGGTCGATCCGCGGGCTCGAATCGCCGCCGATTCCAAACCGGAGCCCGAGCCCAGGGAACCGGCCGACAATTCCGCCGCCGATGGCGAGCGTGCTGCCGCGGATGCCGAACACGCCCCTGACGCGGATACGAATCCGGCAGATGGCGAACCCGCCGCGAACGAGCCGCTTCGGACTGACGCGACCAGGGTGGCAGCAGCCCTCTCGGCCGCCGGCCTGCGACGAGCGCGTTTCGACCTCCAGGCGATGACCACCCGGATCATCCGGATCGAGGCGGACCCAGCGCAGCGCGTCGCGGGCTGGTCGAGCGGCGCCCGGAACCTGTGGCGGCGGTCAGCCCGTGAGGGCACGGAGACCTCGATGAGCCGCACTGCCGACCCCGAGGCGCTGGACGCGTTCACGGCGCTCCTGGAGCGGACCGCGCGGGATGGGGGCTTCCGAACCCGGCCGCCGGCGTTCTTCGCGGCGCTCGCTCGAGAGCTGGCGCCTTCGGGCGGGCTGCACCTCGCAATCGCCCGTTGGCAGGGCCAACCGATCGCCGGCATGTTCGTCGCCGGGGTGGGGGATCGGGCCTACTACCTCTACGGCGCGGCGGACCGGCAGGCGCCCAGCCAGGCGAACGGTGCCTATGCGGCGATGGGCGCCGTGCTCGACGCCCTTGCCGGGGACAGCGTGGCGGCGTTTGATCTGTGGGGCCTCGCCGAGCCGGACGACCCGGCCAGCGACCCGAGCTGGGCCGGCTTCAGCGCCTTCAAGCGCAAGTTCGGCGGCCGGCCGCTGCGCCATCCGGGCACGTACGACCTGGTGATCGACCCGATCTGGTGGTGGATCCGCGAAGCTCGCGAGCGACTGGGGCTCGCCCGGTGAGCGGGATCCCGGAGCGCATCGCGGCGGCCGAGCCGACCGGCTCGCGGCCGCTCCAGCACCTCATCACACGGCTCGCCGAACGGGGGCTCCTTGGCGCCGCGGACGTGGAAGCCGCCGCAGGACGAGACGCCGATCGAGCCGCGGCCGGGGCCATCGAGATCCGGGGCATCAGCCAGGATTCGCGGACCATTCGGCCCGGGAGCCTGTTCGTCGCAGTGCCGGGGATGCATGTGGACGGTCATGCATTCGTGGAGCGGGCAGTCCAGGCCGGCGCGGCTGCCGTGGTCGTCGAGCATCCCTCGGAGTCGGGCATCCCGGAGGTCGTGGTCGGCGACGCGCGACGCGCCCTTGCCGCGGCGGCGGCATGGTGGGCGGGCGACCCGGCCCAGCAGCTGGGGGTCGTTGGAATCACCGGCACGGACGGCAAGACGACGACGTCCTTCCTCGCCACCGCCGCGTTGGAAAGCGCCGGGATCCGGACCGGCCTCATCTCGACCGTGGCGACCCGGATCGGCGGGACGCAGGAGCTGAAGGCCGAGCACGCGACGACCCCAGAGGCGCCCGAGCTGCAGGCCACCCTCCAGGCGATGGTCAGCGCCGGCGACCAGGCGGCGGTCATCGAGACGACCTCCCACGCGCTCGCCCTGCAGCGCGTGGCGGAGATCGCGTACGACGCCGCCATTTTCACCAACCTCTCGCACGAGCACCTCGATCTCCACGGCACGTACGAGGCCTATCGCGCCGCCAAACTGCAGCTGTTCGCGAGCCTCGGCGACGCGACGCTCGCGAAAGCCCACCCGCGACCGAAGGTCGGGATCGTCAATCGCGACGACAAGGAGGCGACGGCGTTCGAGGCGGCGACCCGCGAGGCCGGGGCGACGCTCTTGACCTACGGCCTTGCCCCGACCGCCGACGTTCGCGGTCTCGATGTCATCGACGACCCGGCGGAGGGCGGCCTTCGCTTCCGCGCCCGGACGCCGGATTGGTCCGGCGAGATCCGGCTCGCCCTCAACGGTCGGTTCAACGTCCACAACGCCCTCGCAGCCCTCGCCCTGGGAGCCGGCTGGAACCTCGACCTCGATGCCGTCGCGGCGGGCCTCGCCGGCGTGACCGGCGTTGCCGGCCGGATGGAGCGCGTCACGCGGGGACAGCCGTTCGACGTCGTCATCGACTACGCCCACAGCCCGAACGGGCTCACGACGGTGCTCGACCTGCTGCGACCGGTCGCGGCGGCCCGCGGTGGCGGCGTCATATCCGTATTTGGCTCGGCCGGGGAGCGCGACACCGAGAAGCGGCCGCTCATGGGCCGGATCGCCGCCGAACGCAGTCGCCTCGTCATCGTCACCGACGAGGACCCCCGGGGCGAAGACCGGCAGGCGATTCTCGAAGCGATCGCCGCGGGCGCCGAGGCGGCCGGCAAGCGTCGCGGCCGTGATCTCGAGCTGATCGCCGACCGCGCCGAGGCGATCAGGACCGCCTTCGAGCGCGCCCGGCCGGGCGACGTCGTGCTCCTCGCCGGCAAGGGTCACGAGCGCGATATCCTGGGCCCGACCGGCCCCGAGCCGTGGGACGAGCGCGCTGCGGCTGAGGCCGCGCTGGCCGAGATCGGGTACTCGGCGTAGCGATCAGCCCGTCAAGGTGATGGCGGCGCCCCGCAGGCGACAGCCTTCAGGAAGGCCGAGCGGAGCTCGGTCTCGCTTCCCGGGTCGTCCAGCCAGCCACTGCTGAAGACGCCACTTCGGGACCAGCACGGCGCCGTGACGAGCCCTCGCTTCGGGAAGGGCCCGAAGAGGAGGTCATAGACCTGGACCTCGACGATGTAGGAATGGGATCCGAAAGTCTCCCAGCGCGCCAGGCGCGTCCGAAACGGCGGGAACGGAACCTCGAGCTCCTTCGAGAATGTGGCCCGAATCTCTTCGGCGAGGTCTTCCGCGCCAGGGGGAGTAGGGGCGTCGGCCGAAAGCGCGGCGCCGACGATCGCCGGCCCAACGATTGCGGCGAGAGCAATGCTGAGCACCAGGGGGATCCAAAGGAGGTTCGAACGAACCACGCCGGCACCTGCGTCTTCGAGAACGATGGGTCGTTGCTGACGGCCCGCGGCCGATCATCTCGATTCTGGACCAACGGGTCCGCCCGCTCAAGACCGCGAAGGACCCGCTGCTAGACTTCTGAGCACGATGGTTGTCCCGCGAACAAAGGCGGAAGCCTCCGCCAAGCCCCGCTCGCCCGCGCGATCCGGCCGCTCCCGGACCGCGCTGCCGGCGCTGCCCGCGGTCAGTCCCGAGACCAGCCCGGCGGTAGGCCCGATCGAGGCGCTCGGGCACCATCTGACCGCCGCGGTCAAGCGGCACGATGCGGCGGCCGATGTCAGCGCGATCGAGCGGGCGATCGAATTCGCCATCGAGGCCCACGGCGACCAGAAGCGCGCGTCGGGCGAGCCGTACGTCACCCACCCGATCGCCGCGGCCCAGATCCTGGCCGATCTCGGGATCGACCCGATCGCGATCCAGGCTGCGCTGCTCCATGACGTGCCGGAGGACACCGGCTTCGGCCTGTCGGACATCGAGGAGCGCTTCGGCGCCGAGGTGGCCCAGCTCGTCGACGGGGTGACGAAACTCAGCCGGTTCAGCACCCTCAGCCACGAGCAGCAGCAGGCCGAGAACATCCGGAAGATGTTCCTGGCGATGGCCGACGACATCCGGGTCGTCCTCATCAAGCTCGCCGACCGGCTTCACAACATGCGCACCCTGTACGCCCTGCCGTCCGACAAGCAGCAGCGGATCGCCCGCCAGACGCTGGAGATCTACGCCCCGCTCGGCGAGCGCCTCGGGATCTGGCAGATCAAGTGGGAGCTCGAGGACCTGGCGTTCAAGGTCCTGGAGCCGGTCCGCTTCCGGGAGCTGGCAAAGCTCCTCGATACCCGCCGCAAGGGTCGCGAGGCGTACATCGAGCGGGCCATCGAGGATCTCCGCCCGCGCCTCGAGGAAGCGGGCGTCAAGGCCGACCTCCAGGGCCGTCCCAAGCACATCTACAGCATCTGGAAAAAGATGCAGCGCAAGAGCGCCGAGTTCGGCGAGATCTACGACGTCTACGCCATCCGCGTCCTCGTCGACGAGGTGAAGGACACCTACGCCGCCCTCGGGATCGTTCACTCGCTGTGGCGCCCGATCCCGAATCAGTTCGACGACTACATCGCCGTCCCCAAGAACAACCTCTACCAGTCGCTCCACACGGCCGTCATCGCGATCGATGGAAAGCCGCTCGAGATCCAGATCCGGACCCACTCGATGCACCAGGTCTCGGAGGTCGGCATCGCCGCCCACTGGCGGTACAAGGAAGGCAGCAAGGCCGAGCGCGATTACGACGCCAAGCTGGCCTGGCTGCGCCAGCTCATGGACTGGCAGCGCGACGTCAGCGACGCCACCGAGTTCGTCGAGGGCATCAAGCTCGACATCTTCCAGGACCAGGTCTTCGTGTTCACCCCGAAGGGCGATATCAAGGACCTGCCGGCCGGTGCGACAACCCTCGACTTCGCCTACCGCATCCACACCGACGTCGGCCACCGCACGATCGGGGCGAAGGTCAACAACCGCCTCGTGCCCCTCGACTACCGCCTCAAGAACGGCGACATCGTGGAAGTCGTCACCACCCGTATTGGCCACGGTCCGTCGCGCGACTGGCTGAACGTCGTCCGAACGAGCCACGCCAGAGAAAAGATCCGCCAGTGGTTCAAGCGCCAGGAGCGGGACGAGAACATCGTCCACGGCCGCGAGGCGCTCGATCGCGAGCTCCGCCGCCTGGCCCGGACCTCGACCGCGAGCGTCGGCCAGGAACGGCTGCTCGAGGTGGCCCGCCAGTTCAACCACGAGACGCTCGATGATTTCTATGCCGCGATCGGCTACGGCGCGATCGGCGCTCAGTCCGCGGTGATGCGCCTGGGGGTCGTCGACGACGGCCAGCTGGCGCTCCCCACGATCGCCCCGCCGCTCCAGCCTTCGCAGGCCGGCGGTGTGCGCGTCAAGGGCGTCGGCGACCTCCTGGTGCGGTTCGCGCGCTGCTGTCGTCCGATCCCGGGCGACCCGATCCAGGGCTTCATCACCCGCGGCAAGGGGGTGACCGTCCACCTCCGGAGCTGCCCGACGGTCATGAACGAGCGCGAGGTCAGCCGGCTCATCGAGGTCGAGTGGGAGGCGGCGCCGGCCCAGACATATCCGATCGCGATCCGGGTCGAGGCCTACGACCGGACCGGCCTGCTCAACGACATCACCCAGGTCGTCGCGGAGGCGAAGGTCAACATCCTGGCGGCGGACGTCGCGGTCGGCCAGGACCACGTGGCCCTCGTGCGAGCGACGATCCAGGTAGCCTCCGTCAGCCAGCTGGCCAAGGTCCTGGCCCGGATCGAGCAGCTCAAGGACGTCATCAACGTGAGCCGCGACCTGGGGTAGGGACGTGACGGCTTCCCACACACCCCGAAGCGGCCCGCCGCGCGGCTTGTCGACCGCAGTGGCCACCGAGCTCGCCGCCCCAGTGACCGGCACGACGCTCAGCTGGCTCACGCCGGGCCGGGCAGCACGCGTCGCGTGGGCGCTGTGGGGGATCGGCGTGATCGTGCGGATCGTGCAGCTGTGGGTCGCATCGAGGCCGGGACCCACCGTCCCGATTCCGTACGGAGTTGACCTTGGCACGCACCTCTCCGCGGCGGTGCTTGGGACCTCCGCGGCGATCGTCGGTGCGCTGATCGTCGCCCGGCGCCCGCGAAACCAGATCGGCTGGATCCTTGCCTTGACGGGCATCCTCCAGGCTGGCACCGGCCTCGCCAACGCCTACAGCGCTCAGGCGCTGGCGGGTGGTCCCAGCCAACCGGGCCTCCTTGTTGGCTGGCTGGCCGGGATCGTGCTCCAGACCTCCACGCTCGCGATCGTGGCCTGGGCGCTGCTGATCATTCCGGATGGACGGCTCCTCGCTCCACGCTGGGCCGTTGTGAGAAGCGTCGTGATCGTCGGCGTGCTGCTCAGGACGGCCGAAGTCGGCTTCGGCGCGGATCAGCTGTTCCTGATACCCACGGTCGCCAATCCCTACCGGGCGGCGGGCTTGCTCGGCGCCCTGACGGGCGGGAGCTACGAGCTCGGGATCGGCTTCGTCATGCTGATCGCCGCGTGCCTGCTTGGGATTGTGGCGCTGGCGATACGGTACCGAATCGCCCCGCTCGATGAGCGCCGGCAGATTCGCTGGATCCTCGTCGCGGGCGTAGTCGTGCTCGTCGCCGGGATCCCGTACGCGGTCGCGTCGCTCGGCGGGTCGAGCCCCGGTGGCGGGGTCGCCTGGCCTCTGAGCCTCTTCTTCCTGGCCTCGACGCTGATCCCCCTGGCCCTTCTCGTGGCGATCACCCGTTACCGGCTCTACGAGATCGACCGGATCATCAATCGGGCCGTCCTCTACGGCTTGCTGACCGCGATCCTCGCGGGCGTGTTCACCGCCGGGATCAGCCTTGCGCAGCGACTGTTCGTCGGGCTGACCGGCGAGTCATCGGATTCCGCGATCGTGCTCGCCACGCTCGTGGTGGCGACGCTCTACGCGCCCCTGCGGAAGCGCCTGGAGACGATCATCGACCGCGGCTTCAAGTTCGAGGACGTCCGCTTCGGGGCGTACCGGCACGAGCTGTCGCGGATCCTGAGCATGGTCGATCCCGTCCTGGCGTCGGAACGGCTCGTCGCCGAGGCGGTGGCTGAGCTCGGCGCGACGGGCGGCGCCGTGCTCTCGGCGAGCGGAGCCCCGACGGCGACGGCGGGCATGTGGCCGCAGGTCCTCGTCGACCGCCTCCCGATCCCCGGTGGCGGGGGAGTCCTGACGGCGATCGTGGTCGGCCCGCGCCACGACGGCCGGCCGCACGACCCGGCGCGCCTCGACGAGCTCCAGCGGGTCGCGGGCATGGTCGCCATGGCGACGCGCACGACGGCCTCGGAGCCCTCGGTCGCGCCGACGCCCACGACCGCGCCGGCGAGGCCGGCGCGGAGCGGCAGCCACCGAGGACCGGCCACGCCCGACTAGACTTCGCGGCGATGCCGACGTTCCGGGCCCCGCGGGGCACTCGCGACCTGCTGCCTTCGGAACGGCCCGCCTGGGCGCGGGTCGAGCGGGCCGCGAGTGAGCTCGCCGCGCGGTACGGCTACGAGGAGATCGACACGCCGCTGTTCGAGCAGAGCGCCGTGTTCGAACGCGGCATCGGGGACGTCACCGACATCGTCGAGAAGGAGCTTTTCCGGGTCATGCCGTCGCGCGGCGAAGAGCGCGAAGCGTGGGCGCTCCGGCCGGAAGCAACCGCGGGCATCGCCAGGGCCTACATCGAGCACGGCATGCACACCCTGCCGCAGCCGGTGAAGCTGAGCCTGCTCGGCCCGATGTTCCGCTACGACCGCCCGCAGCACGGCAGATACCGGCAGTTCTACCAGTGGGACGTCGAGTCGATCGGCGACCCGGGTCCGGGAGTGGACGCGGAGATCGTCGAGCTCGGCCTGCGCTTCTATCGCGACGTCGGGCTCACCTCGGTCAAGGTCAAGCTGAACTCGATCGGTGACCCGGAGTGCCGGCCGGCCTATGTCGACGAGCTGACGGCCTACTACCGCGGCCATATTGCGAAGCTGCCCGACCTCGAGCGGGCCCGCCTCAAGACGAACCCGCTGCGACTGCTCGACTCGAAGGAGCCGGTGATGGCGGCCCTCAATGCCGAGGCGCCGAAGCTGTTCGATCGGCTGTGCGACGCGTGTGCGGCCCATTTCGCCGCGGTTCGGGAGCACCTCGACGCGCTCGCGGTGCCGTACCAGCTCGCGCCGGAGATCGTCAGGGGCCTCGACTACTACACCCGGACCGCATTCGAGTTCTACCGGCCCGGCGTCGAGGGCCAGCAGGATGCGCTCGGCGGCGGCGGCCGCTACGACGGGCTCGTCAAGCTCCTCGGCGGCAAGGCCATGCCGGGGATCGGGTTTGCCCTGGGGCTCGATCGGATCGTCCTCGCGGTGCGGGCCGAGCACGCGGTCCCGGATGCACCCCCGGCCCCGCTGGCGGTGGTCGTCGGCGCCGATCCCGGCGACACCGTGGCCCGGCTCCGGATCGCCACCGACCTCCGCGCCGCCGGGCTCGCGGCGGGGGCGGAGCTGAGCCACCGCAAGCTCGGCAAGCAGCTGGAATCCGCGGCCCGCGACGGGGCCCACTTCGCGGTGATCCTCGGCGACGAGCTGATCGACGGTCACGTGCAGCTACGCGATCTCGAGGCCGGCACCCAGCGCGAGGTCGGCATCGGCGACCTCGTCGCCGAGCTGACCCGAGCTTCGCGGACCCACCGCCACGGGTTGGCCGAGCGGCAGGCGGCGGCCGATCGGACCCGACCGCCGGCGTCGTGACGCGGATCGCGCTGCTCGGCGGCCCCGGGTAGCGGCCAGAGCGTCTGCGGCGCCCGGGCGGGGGCGAGGCCTAGTAGGTCAGGACCCGATCCGCCTCGAAGGCCAGGCGAACGAGGACGTCCGGCGTCGCGAACTCCACGGCCACGTCGCCCACCGCGTCGGCGCCGAGGCCGCGTGCCTTGCTGGACATTCCCGAGGCGAAGAAGCGCGCCCCGCCGGCGACCAGCGCGTCGACGTGCTCGCGCATCGATCCCGTTCCGATGCCGACGCCGGCATCGAGCGTCGCCGGCCGCAACAGCCCGACCGCGTCGGCGGCGAGGAACAGGTCGACGTCATGGCCCGCACCGAGGGCGGTTCGCGCGACCAGCAGCCCGAGCGCCGCCCGCGTGGGGTTCTCGGGTCCCGTTACGATGTGGACGAGCAGTCGGCTCATGGCTCCCTCCGATCGTCGCCGCGACGGTTGCTCAGACTGGGAGGTGCCGCCGCTGGGCGCCGCTGCACCTCCGGCGCGCCGATACGATACCCGGGCCATGACGGACAGGACCACTCTCGAGACCGGCAGCCCGGCGCTGATCGGTGCGGGCCCGAGCTTCGCGAGCATCTACCGCAGCCACACCTGCGGCGAGCTCCGGGCGTCGCACGCCGGCGACGCGGCGCGCCTGTCCGGCTGGGTCCACCGCCGCCGCGACCACGGCCAGCTGATCTTCCTGGACCTCCGGGACCGCTACGGGATCACCCAGGTGGTCATCGACGGGACCGATTCGCCCGCTGCCCACGAGGTGGCCTCGCGGATCCGCTCCGAGTTCGTCGTGACCGCCGTCGGCGAGGTTGCCCGACGCCTGCCCGGCACCGAGAACCGCCGCCTCGAGACCGGCGAGATCGAGGTCCGGGCCACCGGTCTGACGATCCTCAACGAGGCGAAAACCCCGCCGTTCTACATCAACGAGCCCGACGCGCCGATCGACGAGGCCCTGCGGCTCAAGTACCGCTACCTCGACATTCGGCGCGAGCCGATGCAGCAGCGGCTCCTGCTGCGCAGCCGCCTCGTCCAGGCGGTCCGTGACGCCCACCACCGCAGCGGGTTCGTCGAGATCGAGACGCCCGACCTGATCAAGAGCACGCCCGAGGGCGCTCGCGATTTCATCGTCCCGTCGCGGCTGCAGCCCGGGACCGTGTACGCCCTGCCCCAGAGCCCGCAGCAGCTCAAGCAGCTGCTGATGGTCGCCGGCGTCGACCGCTATTTCCAGATCGCGCGGTGCTTCCGCGACGAGGACCTCCGCGGTGACCGGCAGCCGGAGTTCACCCAGCTCGACCTCGAGATGAGCTTCGTCGACGAGGCGGCGGTCATGGACTTCGTCGAGGCCATGATCATCGAGGTCAGCCGGGCGGTCATGCCCGACCGCAAGATCCGCGAGGAGCCTTTTCCGCGCTTCACGTTCGACGAGGTCATGGAGCGCTTCGGCTCCGACAAGCCCGACCTGCGGTTCGGGATGGAGCTCGTCGACCTCGCTCCGGCGCTGACCGATGACGCGGGCGCGCCAAGGTCCGGCTTCCGGGTCTTTGACGACGCCCTCGCCGGCGGCGGGCGGGTCAAGGCCATCGTGGCCCCCGGCATGGCCGGCGCGACGCGCCGCGAGACCGACGAGCTGATCGAGCTCGCCAAGCGATTCGGGGCAAAGGGCCTCGTCCACGTCGCAATCGAGGCGACCGGCGCCGCCCGCAGCCCGATCGAGAAGTTCCTCGGCGAGGAAGGGCTGGAGCGCATCGCCGTGCGCGCCGGTGCGGCTCCCGGCGACCTGGTCCTGATCGTCGCCGACCAGCCGGTCGTCACGAACGATGTCCTCGGGCGCCTGCGGGCCGAGCTCGGCAGCCGCCTCCACCTCGCCGCCGAGTCCGTCCTCGCGTACTGCTGGGTCCACCGCTTCCCGATGTACCAGTGGGACGCCGAGGGCGGCCGCTGGGACGCCACCCACAACCCCTTCTCGGGCGTCGTGCCCGAGGACGAGTCGCTGCTCGTGACGGCGTCGGGCGATCCTTCGCGGCCGTCCCCCGACGACCCGGCCGGCCGGGCGCGGGCGATGCAGTACGACGTCGTCCTGAACGGCTGGGAGCTGGGCGGCGGCTCGGTCCGGATCTGGCGACGCGACCTCCTCGAGCGGAGCTTTGCCCTGCAGGGCTACAGCCAGGAGCGGATGGCGGCAATGTTCGGGGCGGTCCTCGACGCCTTCGAGTACGGCGCGCCGCCGCACGGCGGGATCGCGATTGGCATCGATCGCTGGGCCGCGCTGTTCGCCGACCAGACCAACATCCGCGAGGTGATGGCGTTCCCCAAGACGCAGTCGGGCAGCGACCTGATGCTCGAGGCGCCCTCCGAGCCGGATTCGGCCCAGCTTGCCGAGCTCGGGCTACGGTTCGTCGGGGTGAAGGCCGAGGTCGACGACTGACGGTTCCGCCGGGTTCGCTCGGGATCCTGGAGCCGATCGCCCGGCGACCGCGCCTGGCGGCGCTCCTTGGCGCCCTGGCCATCTCCTTCAGCGGCATCTTCTACCGCTTCGCCGAGGTCACGCCGGCGACGGTCACGGTCTTCCGCTGCCTGTACGGGCTGCCGATTCTCGCCGCGGTGGCCTACCTCGAGCACCGCCGCTACGGGCCGCTTCCGCGCCACGTCGTGCGCCTGGCGGTCATCGCCGGAGTCTTCTTCGCCGCCGACCTGCTGGCCTGGCACCACGCCGTCGACGCGGTCGGCGCCGGTCTCGCGACGGTCCTCGGCAATCTCCAGGTACTGGTCGTCGGGCTCGTGGCCTGGCTCGTTTTCCGCGAGCGGCCGCCGCGATCGGCGCTCGTGGCGCTGCCGATCGTGCTGGCCGGGGCGGTCCTGATCTCGGGCGTCATCGGCACCGGCGCATACGGCGCGAATCCGCCGCTCGGCGTTGGGCTCGGCATCATCACCGCGTTCGCCTACGCGGGCTATCTGCTGGTGATTCGCCGCGGGGGACGCGACCTCCGGCGGCCCGCCGGACCGGTGGCGATCTCGACGGCGTCAACGATGGTCGTGGCGATCGTGGTCGGAACGCTCCTCGGGGAGCTCGACCCGGTGCCGCACTGGCCGAGCCACGGCTGGCTCGCGCTGGTGGGCATCACTTCACAGTCGATCGGCTATCTCGTGATCTCGATCTCGCTGCCCAGGCTGCCCGCCACGGTCGTCTCGATCATCCTGCTGGCCCAGCCGGTCACGACCGTGCTGCTCGCCCGCGTCCTGCTCGATGAGCAGCCGTCGATCGAGCAGCTTCTCGGCGTCCTGCTGATCCTCGGCGGGATCGGCGTCGCGACGATCCCGGTCGGGCGGATGCGTGACCGGGCGAGGGCGGCGATGGGTCAGCTGGGCTGATCCGGGTCGGCGGCCTGGCCGAACGGCGCCAGGGCCGGGCCCTCCAGTGGCGAATCCTCGGGCTCGTCGGCCAGCCCCGCGCCCCATTCGTGGGTATGCCGGGCAGCCGGCTCGGGCGGGCCCTCGTATGGCGGCAGCTCCGCGATGGGCACGCCACGGTCGTGGGTCGTGCCCGGGTCGCCGAGGTCGAGCAACCGGATCGGCACCCCTGCCGCACCCAGGTCGAACAGCACGTCGTCCGGACCCCGCTCGGCATCGATCCGGGCAAGGAGTTCGACGTGCCGCACCGGCACGAGCGCGGGCCAGCCAGGCTCTCCGTCGAACGCCGGCCGGAGTAGCGTCCCGAGGTCCGTTCCGTGGGCCTCGATGAGCGAGGTCACGGTCTCGGGGCCGACCCAGGTCAGTCGCGCCGGCCAGACGATCGCGGCGTCGGTGCCCTGGATCTCGGCCCGCGCGACCTCGATGCCGCGGCGGATCTGGGCGACCGGGCCACCCTCGACGGGAGCCGGTGTGGCGAGCGTGACGGATGCCCCCGCGAGCGCGGCCGCGACGGCGCCGTCCGGATCGGACGACACCACCACGATCGGCGTCGCGCCACCGCTCCAGGCCGCATCGGCGATGCGGCGCACGGACGCCAGACCGTCCGCGTCGGCAAGGGCAGATTCGGCGGATGCAGCGAGGATCACGGCTGCGACGGTCACGCGGCCGATGCTAGCAGCCGTCGGCGCGGGGCCGAGCGGGCGATCCGTGAGAGAATCATCGACCCATGTCCGCCCTTGCCCGCTCCGCCATGCCCGCCGCGCCGCACGCGCTCATCCCCGAGCCGCCCGGCTCCGGCGAGGTTGCCCGCGACGACGTCCGCAACGTGGCGATCGTGGCCCACGTTGATCACGGCAAGACCACCCTCGTCGACGCGATGCTCCGTCAGACCGGCGCGTTCCGGGCCAACCAGGCGCTCGTCGACCGGGTCATGGATTCCGGTGACCTCGAGCGAGAGAAGGGGATCACGATCCTGGCCAAGCAGACGACCGTCGATCACGACGGCGTTCGGCTCAACATCGTGGACACCCCCGGCCATGCGGACTTCGGCGGGGAGGTCGAGCGTTCACTGCTCATGGTCGACAGCGTCCTGCTCCTCGTGGACGCCGCGGAAGGGCCGCTGCCGCAGACCCGCTACGTCCTCAAGAAGGCGATGGCGCGTCGCCTGCCGGTCGTCGTCGCCGTCAACAAGATCGATCGCGGCGACGCACGCCCCACCGAGGTGCTCGACGCGATCTACGAGCTGTTCATCGACCTCGGCGCCGACGACGACCAGATTGACTTCCCGGTGGTCTATACGAATGCAAAGCGCGGCACGGCGACGCTCGACCTCGCCGTGCCCGCCACCGATCTGCGGCCGCTGCTCGACCTGCTGGTGACCGTGACGCCGCCGCCGCGCCACACGCCCGGCCATCCCCTGCAGCTCATGGTCACCAACCTGTCGGCCAACGACTACGTCGGCCGGATGGCCGTCGGCCGGATCCGCAACGGCGCGATCCGTGTCGGCCAGCGGATCGCGGTCGTCCGCGAGGACGCCGACGACACCGCCGGCACGGTCGAGCCGGGCCGGACGGTGACGCTGACCGGCACCGTCACCAGCCTCCAGACGGCCCACGGGATCGATCGGGTCGACATCGAGGAGGCCTCCGCCGGAGACATCGTGTCCGTCGCTGGGCTGCCCGACGTCACGATCGGCGACACGATCACCGACCCCGCCGACCCGCGACCTCTGCCCCGGCTCGACGTCGACGCGCCGACGCTGCGGATGACGTTCGGGGTCAGCACCTCGCCGCTGGCCGGCCGCGAGGGCCGGTTCGTCACATCGCGCCAGATCAAGGCCCGTCTCGACCGCGAGGTCCTCGGCAGCGTCTCCATCGAGGTCCACCCGACCGAATCGGGCGACACCTTCGAGGTCCGCGGCCGCGGCGAGCTGCAGCTGGCCGTCCTCATCGAGCAGATGCGGCGCGAGGGCTTCGAGCTGGCCGCCTCGCGGCCCGAGGTCATCCTGCGCCAGACGCCCGATGGCCTGCAGGAGCCCTACGAGCGGATCACCGTCGATATCCCGCCCGAGTTCATCGGCGAGGTGCAGACCGGGCTGGCCGGCCGCAAGGGCCGCCTCGAGCAGATGACGACCGACGCCGACGGACGGGTCCGACTCGAGTACGTCCTGCCGGTCCGCGGCCTGATCGCCTATCGCGGCGAGCTGCTGACCGAGACGCGGGGTACCGCGCTGCTCCACCAGATCGGCGAGGGCTACGGCCCGTGGGCCGGCGAGGTCACCCATCGCACCTCCGGCGTCCTGGTCAGCGACCGGACCGGGACCTCGAATGCCTACGGCCTGTTCAACTTGCAGGAGCGGGCCGAGCTGCTCATCGGCGCCGGAGTGGACGTCTACGAGGGCATGATCGTCGGCGAGAACTCGCGGCCGGGCGACATGGACGTCAACCCGACCAAGGAGAAGAAGCTCAGCAACATCCGGACCCACGCCCACGACGAGGCGCTGCGGCTCACGCCTCCGAGACCCCTCACCCTCGAATCGGCGATCGAGTTCATCGCCGAGGACGAGCTGGTGGAGGTCACGCCGGTCTCGATCCGGCTGCGGAAGCGCTTGCTGCTCAAGCACGAACGGGAGCGTGAACGAGGTCGCGCGATGGACCGCAACCGCGAGGACGCTACCTGAGCCAGGCCTGACGTGCCCTCGGAGCCGCCGTCCCGAGATGACCGGCTTCCCTCGGGCGGCGTCGTCCGGGCGCGGGCCTCGGCCGCCCTACAATTCGTACGATGTCGATCTATCTCGATCACGCCGCGACGACGCCGCTCCGGTCGGAGGCCCTGGAGGCGATGCTGCCGTTCCTCGGCGAGGTATTCGGTAACCCATCGTCGCCCCACTCGTACGGTCGTCGCGCTCGCGCTGCGCTCGACGATGCCCATGAGCGAATCGCGAGCCAGATCGGGGCCACGCCGCGCGAGATCGTCATCACCAGCGGCGGCACCGAGGCCCTCAACCTCGCCCTGAAGGGCGCAGCGTGGGCCGGCAAGGCGCGCGGCCACCGGATCGTCACCAGCGCCGTCGAACACCACGCGGTGCTCCATCCGCTCCACCAGCTGGAGAAGTTCGGCTTCGAGATCGTCGAGCTGCCGGTCGATCGGTATGGTCGCGTCGACCCGGCGCACGTCGAGTCCGCGCTGACCGAGCGCACGATCCTGGTTGCAATCCAGCAGGCCAACAACGAGGTCGGCACCGTTCAGCCGATCGCCGCCATCGGCGAGCTGATCAGGACCAGGGGTCCCAAGGGCTGCCTCTTCGCGGTCGACGCGATCGCCGGGGCGGCGTACCTGCCGATCGACGTCGAGGCGATCGGCTGTCACCTGCTCGCCATTGCCGGCCACAAGGTCGAGGGCCCCAAGGGCGCCGGAGCGCTGTACCTGCGACGCGGGACCCACATCCTGGCCCAGCAGCAGGGCGGCAGCCAGGAGCGCTACCGACGGGCGGGGACGGAGGACGTGCCGGCCGCGGTCGGGATGGGGGTCGCCTTCGAGCTGGCGGTCGCCGAGCGTGACGTCACGGCGAGACGTGTCCGCAAGCTCCGCGACCGCCTTCGGACGACGCTCCTGGCGGTGGAGGGCGTCGAGCTGACGGGCCACCCGCGGGATCGCCTCCCGAACCTGCTGTCGGTGATCGCCCGCGAGGCCGACGGTGGCGCGATCGTGATCAAGCTCGATCTCGAAGGCCTCGCGGCTTCGGTCGGCTCGGCCTGCACGACCGGTTCGACCGACCCGTCCCACGTCCTGACGGCGATGGCCTACCCGGACGAGGAGGCCCGCGGCTCGTTGCGCCTGTCGCTCGGCCGGGCGACCACCGAGGCAGAGATCGACGCGGCGATCGAGCTGGTGCCGCGGGTCATCGCGGCGGCTCGCGACGCTGCCACGGTCCTCACCGCCGATCCACTCGGCCAGGCGATCGCCGGCGCCGTGGCAGCGCCGCGGCCTGGCCCCGCAATAGCGGCGCCCGCGGCCGGAACCGCCGGGACGGCCGGATGACCCGGACGCTGGTCGCGATGTCCGGCGGGGTCGATTCGTCGGTCGCGGCGGCACTCCTGGCGCAGCAGGGCGAGGACGTCGTCGGCGTCTGGATGCGGCTTCATGACGTGGCCGACACGACGTCCGAGTTCAAGAAGAGCTGCTGCTCGCTCGACGCCGCCGAGGACGCGCGTCGCGTCGCCGGCCAGCTGGGGATCCCGTTCTACGTCATGAACCTCGAGCGTGAGTTCGGCGAAGGCGTGCTCGAGCCGTTCCTCGGGGCCTACCTCGATGGCCAGACGCCGACGCCCTGCACCGACTGCAACACGACCGTCAAGTTCGGGGCGCTGCTCGGCCGGGCCCGTCATCTCTACGACTGCGCCGCGGTTGCGACGGGACACTATGCCCGCCGCGAGGTCGGGCCCGACGGCAGGGCCCGGCTGCTTCGCGCCCGCGACGAGGACAAGGACCAGACCTACTTCCTGTACGGGCTCCGCCAGGACCAGCTGGCGGACGCGCGCTTCCCGCTCGGCGAGCTCACCAAGCCCGAGGTGCGGGCCGTCGCCCGGGACCTCGGCCTGGCGACGGCCGACAAGCCCGAGAGCCAGGGCATCTGCTTCATCCCCGACGGCGACCTGCGGGGCGCGCTCCGTGATCGCGGCGGTTGGGCGCCCGAGCCCGGCCCGATCCTCGACGCGGACGGCGAGCGTGTCGGGGAGCACAGCGGCGCGGCCGGCTACACCGTCGGCCAGCGACAGGGCCTCGGCCTGGCACTCGGGGCACCGCGCTACGTGTCGCGAGTCGATCCCCGTTCGAACACCATCGTCCTGGCCCGGCGGGAAGAGCTCGAGACGACGACCATCGGCATCGAGGCCGCGCGCTTCATCGGCGAGACACCGCGGTCCGCGTTCCCGGCCAGCATCCGGATCCGCCATCGCGGTCCCCTC
>DASQFM010000248.1:0-3813 GCA_035633135.1 Candidatus Eiseniibacteriota bacterium | reverse complement strand
GGCGGCCTCGACGGCGAGCGACAGACCCACGCTGGCGATGTCGCCGACATGGCCCTCGCGATGCTCGCCGAGCTGGACCGCTATCGAACAACCACCGGCAGGCCGTTGCAGATGCGAGTCGGGATAAACGTCGGGCCTGCGGTCGCGGGGGTCATCGGGCTCAAGAAGTTCATCTACGACGTCTGGGGCGACACGGTGAATACCGCCAGCCGGATGGAATCGACCGGTATCCCGGGTCGGATCCAGGTAACCCCAGAGACACATCAACGCTTGCGTGGCGAGTTCGACTTCGAGCGGCGCGGTCCGGTCGACGTCAAGGGCAAGGGCGTCATCGAAACGTGGTTCCTGTTGGGCCGGCGCGACGCGACGAACCGCCGGACGCAGCGTCCCGTGGAGTCCGCCGCAGACTGAGAGCCTCTGCGGAGCGGCGTCGGCCGAGGCCATCGAGCGGAACGCCGCGGCTCCCCCGTGTGCGACCATCGCGCCGATGTGGGAGCTGTCGACTCCGCCCCTGGAGCTGGTAGCCCGGAGCGTCCTGGTCTATGCCCTTTTCCTGGTCGTGCTCCGGATCTCCGGCAAGCGCGAGCTCGGCCAGTTCACGATCTTCGACCTGGCACTCGTGCTGCTCGCCGCCAACGCCATGCAGCCGGCGATCACAGGTCCCGACGCGTCGATCACAGGCGCCGTGATCATCATCCTGACGCTGTTCGTGCTCAACGGGCTGGTGGCGTTCGCGCGGCAACGGTCGGCGATCGTCCGACGACTGCTTGAGCCCACCCCGACGACGATTGCTCTGAACGGGAAGTGGATTGCCGCGGCACTCGCCCGCGAAGGGCTCGACGACGACGACGTCGAGGCAGCGCTCCGCGAGCACGGCCTGGCGTCCATCGCCGAGGTGCGGCACGCCGTGCTCGAGCGGGACGGCTCGATCAGCGTCGTGCCACGCGAGGGCAGCAGGCTGCGGATCAGCGCGCATCACCGGCACTACCGGAAGGGCGGCCGGCAGGGGCCGTGACGGCGTCGGCCTCAGCGTGAGCAGTCCTGCCTCGGCCGGGATCCTCCTGTTCCGGCAGCGGGACGGGCGCCTCGAAGTCCTGCTCGCCCACCCCGGCGGACCATTCTGGGAGCGACGCAACGTCGGCAGTTGGACCATCCCGAAGGGGCTCGCCGACCCGAACGAGGATCTCGAGGCCGTGGCCGCCCGCGAGTTCGCCGAGGAGACCGGCTTCGAGCTGCCGTCCGTGGCGCGCGATCCGACTCGACCGCCGATCCCGCTCGGCGAGGTGACCCTCAAGAGCCGGAAGGTCATCCACGCGTGGGCTGTGGAGGGCGACCTCGATCCCGAGCTCGCGCGTTCCAACGAGTTCGAGCTCGAATGGCCGCCCCGGTCGGGGCAGCGCATCGTCATTCCCGAGATCGATCGGGTCGCGTGGCTCGAGCCCGACGAGGCCCGCCGGCTGGCGAATCCCACCCAGGCCGAGTTCATCGATCGCCTCGAGGCCGAGCTCGGCGCCTGAATCCGCATTCACGACATGTCCTGACGGGCGCCGCCGCTACCATCGGCGGTCATGCCGACAGCCCAGCCGCCGATCTCGCGGGAGGTCGCCCGGCGCTTCATGGTCCTGCGCCACCTGCTCGCGCCGCCGCGCTCGCTGCCCCCGAAACCGCGCAGCGCCCTAAAGGTCTTCGATCGGCTCGGCTCGATCCAGTTCGACCCGCTCGACATCGCCGGCCGCAACCACGACCTTGTCCTGCTCTCGCGTGTCGCCGGGTACCGGCGCGAATGGACCGATGGCCTGCTCTACAAGGATCGCGTCCTTTACGAGACCTACAACAAGGGCCTCTCGCTCGTCCCCACCGCGGAGCTGCCATGGTACCGCGTCACCTGGGACAAGAACCGCGAGAACCTCGCCGCCACCTTCGAGACCCACGCGCCGCTCGTAGAGGAGCTGCTGGGCCGGATCCGCGACAACGGGCCGCTGCGATCGGGTGACGTAGGACCGCGCGAGGCGATCGACTGGTACTGGCGCCCGACCAACCAGGTGCGGGCGATCCTCGAGGCGCTGGCCCAGTCGGGGATCCTGGGAATCGCCGATCGAAATCGCAACCTGCGGATCTACGACCTGGCGGAGCGGCTCTTTCCGGCGACGCTCCTGGCCGAGCGCCATCCGGAGCGAGACCAGCGGAAGCATCGCCTCCTGTCGCGCTACCGGGCCAACGGGCTGCTCGGCGCGGGGGGCCAGCAAGAGGTGTTCATCGGCACGACCCGCAAGGCGCCGGAGCGACACGAGCTTCGCCAGGAGCTGGTCGAGGAAGGTGCGTTGGTGCCGGTCGAGGTCGAAGGCGTCCGCGGCGAGCGCTTCATCGTGGCGACCGACCTCGACGATCTCGAGCGGGCGAAGCGGGAGGTCGCGAAGGGCCGGCCGCCCGGCGCCCGCGAGCCCGGTGTCGCGTTCCTGGCCGCGCTCGATCCCCTGGTCTGGGACCGCGAGCTGCTGCGCCGCCTATTCGACTTCGACTACATCTGGGAGGTCTACGTCCCCGAGGCGAAGCGGCGCTGGGGCTACTACGTGCTCCCGGTGTTGTATGGCGACCGGCTGGTCGGGCGCATCGAACCGAAGCTCGAGCGAAGGGCGTCGACGTTACGGGTCCACGGACTGTGGTGGGAGGCCGGCTTCGATCCGCTCGAGCCGCCCGGCTTCGTGGCAGCGTTCGCCGATGCCCTGGCCGCCCACCGCGATTTCAGCGATGCGGGCGCGGTCGAGTTCCCGAAGCAGGTGCGACATCGACCGTTCGTGACGGCCGTCAGGGGCGCCCTCGAAGCCCGGCGGACGCCCGCGGCCTGAGCCTGTGGGACGATGCCGCTCGGTATTGACCACCGGCAACGGCTGACGGGAGGGACAAGATGGCGACCGAGGTCCGCAACGCGAACGTCGTCTGGAACGGCGACCTGATCAATGGCTCCGGGATGATCACGTACGTCTCGAGCGGTGTCTTCTCCCGGATGCCGATCTCGTGGGGCGCCCGGACCGGTCCGCACGGCGGGAAAACCAGCCCCGAGGAGCTCCTGGCGGCGGCTCATGCCAGCTGCTTCTCGATGGCGTTCTCGTCGCGGCTCGCCAAGAACGGCACGCCGGCGACCAGCCTCGACGTCCGGGCCGACGTGACCTTCGATCAGCAGGAGGCCGGCTGGAAGGTCGGTTCGTCGAAGCTCACCGTTCGCGGCGACGTCCCCGGCATCGACGCCGAGGCGTTTACCCGCATCGCCGAGGACGCCAAGGAGAACTGCCCGATCTCGCAGGCAATCAAGGGCAACGTCGAGCTCTCCGTCGAGGCGACACTCGCCGAGTGACATTCGGCGACGCTGAGCGAGCGTGGGAGGTTGGTGGCGCCGCTCGTATCTTGGCCTAACCCGTGCGATACCCGTGGTCCTCTTCAACCCCGCGATTCAGAAGCGTTGACTCGCCTGCGTACATTCGACCAGCCGTACCGGTCAGGTAGCCCCACGACCCTGGGCGCGAACGGGAGGGACATGGACGTGAGTGCTTTCGATGATCTCAAGCTCGCTGTGGACGAGTCGCACGAGGCGCTCGATGCATTCGTCAAGGGCGACTCGGAGCCGCTGAAGGCCCTGTATTCCCATGAGCCCGACGTCAGCATCGCCAACCCGTTCGGTCCACCCGTGCGTGGATGGCAGGCGGCGGCGGACACCATGGATCGGGCCGCGACCTATTACCGGGACGGTCGGGCAACGGGCTTCGAGCGGATGGCCGAATACGCCACGCCAGGGCTGGCCTATGTCGTGGAGATGGA
>DASQFM010000247.1:0-7019 GCA_035633135.1 Candidatus Eiseniibacteriota bacterium | reverse complement strand
CTCGATCCAGCGCCGCTCGTCGGGGTCGGGGACGTGCTCGGCGAGGGTGCTCGTGATCTTGGCGCGGGTGGTGGCCTCGTCGTCTGTCTCGAGCAGACCGGCCCGCCCGCGGACCATCTCGCCGAGCGCCCAGAACGTGATCCCCTCGCCGTATGACGGGGATCGGCCGCGGTGCCAGTAGATCGTCTCGCTGATCCCGTCGATGTACTTCTCGAGCTCCCAGGCGAGCCGGCTCTTGCCGATCCCGCCCGGTCCGCTGATCGAGACGAGCCGGGTCCGGTGATCCCGCCCGGTCGAGGCGATGAGGTCCTTGAGGAGGCGCAGCTCCTCGTCGCGCCCGACGAACGGCGGCTCCGGCAGATCCGATCGCCCGCTGCCACGGCGCTGGGCGACGACCCGCAGGGCCCGGTAGGCCGGGACCGGGGCGACCTTGCCCTTCAGCGCCTGCTCGCCGGCCGGTTCGAACGCGATGGCCGCGCTGGCGCCGCGCATTGTCGATTCGCCCACGAGGACGGTGCCCGGCTGGGCCGCGGCCTGGAGCCGCGCCGCGGTGTTGACGAGGTCGCCCGCGACCATGCCCTGGTTGGTGGCGCCGAGGGTGACCGCGGCTTCGCCGGTCAGGACCCCGGCCCGGGCCTGGATCGTCTCGCCCAGGACGCGGACCGCGTCGACCAGGTCCAGCGCTGCCCGGACGCTGCGCTCCGCGTCGTCCTCGCGCGCCGTCGGGGTCCCCCAGACGGCCATGACCGCGTCGCCGATGAACTTCTCCACCGTGCCGCCGTAGCGGCCGATGATGTCGGACGCGATATCGAAGTAGCGGGTCAGGATGTCGCGGACGTCTTCGGAGTCACGCTCCTCGGCGAACGGGGTGAACCCGACGAGGTCGGCGAACAGGACGCTGACGACGCGTCGCTCGGAGATGGCACCGGAGGAGCCCAGGGTCGCGATCGGCGCGGCTTGCGGTCGCGCTTGCGCGGCGGCGGCCGGGACCGCCGAGGTGCCAAGCGGCGTCGCGCATTCGCCGCAGAAGGCGTCGCCCGGGTCGTAGGCCGCGCCGCAGTTGGGGCAAGCCAGCTCGAGTGGCGTCGCGCACTGGACGCAGAACTTCCGGCCCGGCCTGTTCTCCGTCGCGCAGTTCGGGCAGATCACCTGGCCGCTCCCTCGAACCCCTGGATCCGAGAGCGTACCGGATCGCCGCGAAGACAAGCCCGGTGATGGGCGGCATTGTCGCCGTCGGGCAGCGGCGCCCGACTTCGCCTGGGTGAACCGCGCTCCCTGAGGGAGTTGCGCTGGGCGCATCCGACGACGAATTCTGCTCGGTCAAGGTGCGGGCTCGAACTATCACAGCCTGCTAGCATGGCTGGCTATGCGAGTCATCACGGCCCTTGACCTCCGGCGATCGCTCGGGCGGATCCTCGACGAGGCCTCGGCCGGCGAGCGATTCGTTATCGAACGGGACCGCCGACCCCTGGCCGTGCTGGTCTCCGTGGAGGAGGGTCAGCGGCTCATCGACGACCCCGAGGCGCGTCGCGCACGGGTCGAAGCCGCGCTTGATCGGCTCGCCGCCATCGGGGATCGTCTGCGCGAACGAAATCCCGACGCCCCCGACGCCGCGGCTGCCATCCGGCTGGAACGGGACCGCGACGATCCAGGCATGCCCAAGGATGTTTGACGACCCACTGTCCGCCATCGTCGTCGACGCGTCGATCGCCATCGCCATCGCCCGCCGCGAGCCTGCGGCGACCGCGGCGCGGAGTCTCCTGCGAGTCCGCGCCGGTGGACGACTCCTTGTCCCGGATCATTTCTGGATCGAGCTGACGAACGTCCTCGTCCGCCGCTATTCGGCGACGGCCGAGGAGACGGTGGAGGCCCTGCGCGAGCTCGACGAGGTCGGGTTCGAATCGGTTCGTATCGACCGCCCGCTCCTGCTGGCAGGCATCGACCTTCAGCAACGGCACGGGCTGTCTGCCTACGACGCCATCTACCTGGCGCTCGCCGAGGCCGAGGACGCCCAGCTCCTGACGCTCGATGCGCGCCTCGCCAATGCAGCGGGCGATCGGGCGGTCTGGCTAGAGGGGATGCGCCCGCCCGGGCTCGCCGAGGAGCGGGCCGTCTACGGCGGCGACCCGATCGACTGGGCCCGTTTCGGCCCCTACCTCGCACGCTTGCGGGCCGACGCGCGGGACAAGGTGAGAGATGGGATCTGAGGCGAACAAGGCGCTGGTTCGTCGGTTCTACGCCGAGGTCTGGGAAGGCGGGAACGTCGATTTCGCGCACGAGGTCTTCCACGAGGACTACGTCCGCCACGACCTCCGACCAGGTGCGGCATTGCCGGGCCCTGCCGGGCAGGCCAAGATCGCCGCCGAGTTCCGGAAGTCGTTTCCGGACCTTCGATGGCAGGTCGACCTCGTCCTGGCGGCGCAGACGACGAGCGGCGCAGATCGGTAGCGTAACCTGAGGGAAACCGGTATTCAGCACTGCGGGACAGTGGTATTGTCACGCCGATGCCCACATACACGCCGCGTCTCGTCGACGATCTGATCCGGGAACTCCTGGCCGACCTGCCTGCCTTGTTCATCGTCGGCCCGCGAGCCACGGGCAAGACGACGACCGCGGCCCGCTACGCTCGGACGGTCGTTCAACTCGACCGCGAAGCCGATGCGGTTGCCTTCCGGGCAGACCCGGACGCCGCACTTCGCGGCCTCCCTGAGCCGGTGCTGCTCGACGAGTGGCAGGTCGTGCCCGGCGTCCTCGGGGCGATCAAGCGTGCGGTCGATGCTCGACCAGATCCCGGACGATTTCTCGTCACAGGGTCTGTGCGAGGAGATCTCGAGGGTGACCTCTGGCCTGGGACGGGCCGGCTGACCCGAATCCCGCTGTATGGCATGACCGTCCGCGAGCAGCACAATGCGATCACGGCGGCGCCGTTCCTCGATCGCGTCGTCCGGGGCGATGAGCTCCGGCCGGCGAGCGACTCACCGGATCTCCGTGGCTACGTCGAGCTCCTGCTCCACGGCGGGTTCCCCGAACCTGCCCTGCGCTTGGCCGAGACGGCGCGCGAGCGCTGGCTCGAGAGCTACGTGGAGCAGCTCCTTACTCGCGACATCGATCAGGTCGCCAGCGGTCGTGACCCGGCGCGACTACGCCGCTACCTCGAGGCCTATGCCCTCAACACCGCCGGCGTCGTCGAAGACAAGACCCTCTACGACGCAGCCGGAATCAATCGCAAGACGGCGTTGGCCTATGAGCGGCTGCTGACGAACCTGCTGATTGTCGAGGCGACGCCCGCGTGGACGTCCAACCGCCTCAAGCGACTCGTTTTGGCGCCGAAGCGCCATCTCGTCGATCCGGCCCTGGTTGGAGCGATCCTCCGGCTCAACAGCAACGCGATCCTCCGGAGCGGGGATCTGATTGGGCGACTCCTGGAGTCGTTCGTCGTATCCCAGCTTCGTGCCGAGCTCGCCGTCAGCACCTCGCGTCCCCGTCTTTACCATGTCCGCCAGGAGCAAGGACGCTTTGAGATCGATGTCCTCGCCGAGCTCAGTGGAGGTCGCGTCGTCGCGATCGAAGTCAAGGCCAGCTCGGCGCCGACGTCCGACGATGCCCGTCACCTTGCCGGGCTACGGGATCGGGCCGGCGATGCGTTCGTTGCGGGGGTCGTCTTCCACACGGGCCCACGAGCCTATGCCCTGGGGGAGCGGATCATTGCCGCTCCGATCTCGACGATGTGGGCATGATCGGTCACATCCCGACAGCAAGCGGCTGTGGGATCGTTGGATCGATCTTTGGAACGGCGACCTCGACCAGTCCGAAGGGATCATCCACCCGCATGCCAACGACATCTGGCGGGCCGAGGGCGGGCTCATCCGCGAGTCCTGGCTGAGCGACGACCTTCTCGACCTGATGCAGCAACTGGGGGTGGACCGGGCTCCCTGAGCGAGGCGTCCGCGGTTCTGGGCTGTGCGATGGTCTACCCGTCAAGATGCCCGACCCCGACGCCAACGCCGAGCTCCTCGACGACCGAACCACGCCCCTGACTCGGGCGGGCACGGGCGCAGGGCCGTGGACCGTCCGGGGGGTGCCGGTCTGGCTGCTGATCCTCGTGAGCGTGCTCGTTGCCCTGGTGGTCTCGGTTAGCCGCCTCGGGACGCCGGACCCGCGCCTCGCTGCGGTGCCTACTGCGGGCCTGCTTGCGACCCAGCCGGTGCCGAGTCCCGTCCTGGCCGAAACGCTCCAACCAACGCCAACCGCCGACACCGGCCCTTGCGGGACGGGCGGCATCCAATTCCACACGAACGCGGAGCCCTTGCCGCTGCTGGACCTGGACCGGCTCCGGGTGCCAACGGGAGGCCTGCTGGCGCTCGTCGCGGAGGAAAACACCACGGGCGGGTCGCTCGTGCTGGCAAATGCGCGAGGCGACGAAGGGGGCACGACCGTTGCGGCCGTCATCGCCACGTTCACAGGATCCGACATCCAGCCAGGTCAGGCTGTCACGCCGATTGCCTGGTCCAAGAGCGGCTACGCCCTCCTCGTCAGCGCCGGCCACCGAGGCGCGAACGTGGCCGAGGAAACCTGCAGCGACCTGCACCTGCTCCGCTACGAGGATTCGAGGGTCATCGTGTCCAGCCTGACCCACGCCGACGGACCCGGCGGGCGAGCCGAGGGAGCTGCGCTTTCCGGGGACGGTGAACGAGTCGGCTACATCCAGGGAAACGACATCCGACTGCTCGAGGTCGTCGGGCCCCGGCCGAGCGCAGCCTTCAACAGCTGCGACCACCCTCGGGGCCCCGTCCGCTTGTCACCGAACGAGACGCGGCTCCTGGCGATCTGCGACCGCGCATTCGTCGTCGTCGATCTCGACATCGCGGAGAGCGGCATCTTCAGCGCGGCGCCGGACACCATCCTCTTGACAGCCGGATGGACGGGCGACGCCGACTCGATCGTCAGCGTCGCGGCCAGGACCGGTGCGATTCAGTCCAGCCCGCTCGTGATCTTCGACGTCGACCGAATCGGCCGTCAGGCCGTGCGGTTCGAGACCGAAGTCTCCAGCCAGTGGGTCGTCGGCACCTCGACCATGTCGCCAGACAGTCGATGGGCGCTCGTCCAGGGCGACTCCACCGATGCGACCTACGCCGTCGACACCACGACCGCCGCAGTGACGAAGCTGCCCTGGTTCGTGCTTCCCGTCTCGTTCGAACCGCTGACGATCGCGTGGCTCGCGGACGGCAACTCGTTCCTCTACACGGAGCTGGAGACGTTGTACGAGGTCGACCTGGCGGCGATGACGCGAACCGAGGTCGGCGCAGTCCCCTTGCCGAATTTCGCCTGGCACGAGTCGGCGCGCTGACGAGGGGATCGCAACGCTTCGGGCTCCTCGGGCCCGGAGGCTCGATGATGCCGGGCTAACTGACCCGGGTCGGCAAGGGCGGAGCGTACATCGCCCGCTTTCCCTGGTTCGGCCGCCTGTTCGCCCGCGTCTTCTTCCGCCTCGCCTTGCCCGAGATTGCCATCGACCCGGCGCGCGCCGCCGCCGCCCGTCCGGTGTTCGAGCTGCGCGTTCCGGCCTAAGGTTCCATCCTGGCCGCTGCACCGCGCCGCGACCAATGTGGAACCTTTGGACCGACAGCCGTCCACATCATTGGTAGCGCGGCAGGTCGCCGCACCCAGGCGGTGGTGAACATTGCGCGATCTCGTGGTTCGGGCGCGGGAAGGCGATAGAGACGCCTTCTCGGAGCTCGCCGCGCGGTCGATCGGGCGGCTCACGGCGACGGCGCGGATGATCCTCCGCGACGAGTACGCCGCGCAGGATGCCGTTCAGGACACGTTCGTCGAGGTCTGGCGGTCCCTACCCGGGCTTCGCGAGCCGGACCGGTTCGACGCGTGGGTCCGACGCCTGCTCGTCCGGGCGTGCTTCAAGGGCGCTCGAAGCAGCAAGCGCGTCAACGCCGTCGAGATTCGCCTGACGGCCGGCGACGAGCCCGTCATCCCTGGCGTCGAGCGCGATCTCGACATCCACGACCAGCTGGAGCGCGGCCTCGCTCGACTCTCGGCTGAGCAGCGCGCCGTCGTGGTCCTCGTCCACTACCTCGACCTGCCGCTCGCGGATGCGGCGCAGGCCTTGGGAATCCCGCTCGGGACGACGAAGTCCCGGCTCAACCGGGCAACCAGCGCGCTCCGGGCGGCCATCGAAGCCGACGACCGGGAGCCGACCCACGTGCGGGAGCGGATCGCATAATGAACGACAGGTTCTCAGCCCAGCTTCGACAGCATCTGCTCCTGACGGCGAACGATCGCCCGGCCGATGGCCAGCTCGCCGCGGTCGTCCAGGCCGTGTCCGGCACGGCACAGCGCAATCGGCTCGCCGTCCGGCTGACCTGGCACCCCGGGCGGATCGGACCCTTCCCGGCGCTCGCCCTGCGATACGCGTTCGTCGTCGTTGCGCTTGGGGGCACAGGCCTGGTGGCGGCGCTCCTCCTCGCCGGCGGCCCGTCGCGCTCGACCGTCTTCGAGGGCACGTGGACCTCGATCGATCCGGGCGACGGCAGCACCCAGTACCTCGTCGTGGCCGCGGGCAACAGCCCGACGGTCAAGTTCGTCGACCAGTTCGCGACAGGGGTCGCCTGCCGGTCGGACACGGTGAAGGTCTTCACCGCGGACGGCCGCGGGACTGTCATCTCTGGCGATCGGCTCGAGGTCCAGTGGCCCGGCGGCGGCGGTTGCGGCCTCGAGACGGTCGACATCGCCATCGGGTACCTCGACTACCACCAGGCAACCGACACCCTGGTCGACAGCCAGAAGCTCACCTGGTCGCGGGTCGTGGGTACCGTCGCGCCGCCGACGCCCGCACCAGTGACGTCGACCGTGTCCCCGTCACCTCCGACGTCGCCGCGGCCGTCGCCTCGCCCAGGGGAAGCGACGTTCAGCTCGACTATCTACGGGATATCGATCGATTACCCATCCGGATGGCAGACCAGGCCGGCAACCGTGCCCTGGCTGGGGGAAGACCTGACCTTCGACTC
>DASQFM010000246.1:0-4193 GCA_035633135.1 Candidatus Eiseniibacteriota bacterium | reverse complement strand
TTTACATCCCGGCGGGCCTGCGCCACGGCTTCCGCGTCGGGGGCGTCCCCAGCCGCAAGCTCAACGTCTACACGCCGGCGGCGATGGTCGGCTACTTCGATGACCTGAGCGCCGCGATGGCGAGCGGCCATGCCGACCCGGAAAGTCTGGACGAGATCGCCCGGGCGCACTCCATGGAGGTCACCGGTCCGGTGCCGGAGGGCTACCTCTAGCGATTTGCCGGCGGCCAGCGCGACCGCTCAGCCTTGTTTCTCCCGCGCACGTTGGCCTTTTCCTAACCTGCTCCTTGCCGGTGATGTCTGTGGGTGAGTAGATGGGCGGCGGCGTCCGGCGCACCGTGGACCCACGTTCGAATGGCCCGCCGGGGCCCGGGCTGCCGCAGGGTCCGGGGCTGCCGCAGGGGCCATTTTTCGAAGGTCTATGCCAATTGATGAATACCCGTTGGGAAAGCCCGACCAAGCCTCGATCGGCTGGCGACCGGTGCGTAGATCAGCTGGCGCGATCGCAGCGCCGCCCTCGATGGCGCGCAGCGACCCTGTACCGGGCCACGCAGCCGTGGGAATATGACGTCGGCGAGGGAACGCTAAGCGAGGGCGCGATCGTCATGAGCGAACGGCCGGAGACGGCAGCGATCGATGCGATGCAGTGGCGGGGCTGGGGGCCGACCGGCACCACCCCGTGGGGTCCCAGCCTGTGGGGCACCACGATCGACTACGGGCAAGGCGCGAAGGTCGTCATCGACAAGGACGGCGTCGGCCGGTTCACGGATGCCGCGGGTGAAACGGGCGTCTGGGATCCAACCTTCGAGGCCTGGGTGGACGAGGTGACCAAGGAGTTCATGGACCCGACGTTCGGGCTGCCCGGCATGGAGCGGACGGCGGAGCAGGTCGAGGCGCTGGTTGCGCGGCTGGAGGCGCTGGCCGACCAGACGGACTCGATCGATCTCGCAAACCGCCTGCGTGAGCGAGCGCAGGACCTGCGCCAGGACTACGGCGCCGACTGAACCAGCGAGGAGCGTTCGAATGAGCGAGCGGCCCGACACCGACACCGCGAAGACCGCGACGACGACCGACCCGGCCCAACTCAAGACGACGACGGGGCCTGCCACGGACGCCCATCCGACGACGGCCGAGAAGCCGGGAACCGGCAAGGAGCCGTCGAAGGACGACGGGGGCGACGACGGCGGAAAGAAGGGCAAGGCCACGTTCTACGGCCGTGACCAGTATCCGGACGGGTACGTCATGCATCACGAGTCGGGCGGTTCGATCACCCTCGACAACCCCGATGGCACCCGGGGCACGTGGAACGACGACGAGGGCGGCTGGGTGGACATGGCCGGTCATTCCATGCCGGACGGCTGGGACGGGGGCCACAGGCCGGGCACTGCGTTCGGCAGCGGGCCGTCGTCATCGAGCCCGTCCAACCCGTAGCCGGGACGCGTCGGACGCCGGGCGGCCCGACACGGGCCAGCGCTCTCCATCGGTAGCGGTCGGGTCGTGCGCTTCCCCGGTCGAAGGCTGACCGAGCCCGCGGCGCTGAGCCGGGAGCTCGAGGTCTTGCTGGGCGAGGCCGGCTCGGCCGGCGACGGGGGCTCGCCCGACGGCGCGGGCGCGCGGGACGCGCTCGCCCCTGCCCTCCTCGTCGGCATCGAGCACGAGTACCGGGTGGTCATGCGCGATGACCCGCTGCGGCGCGTCGACTTCCGGACGATGGTCCACGACCTCGGCCTCGGCCGGCGCCACCTCGACCCAGACGATCCGCACGCGTACCGGCTCCGCTCGGGCAACGTCGTCACCTGCGACGGGCCCGAGGCCGAGATCGTGCTTGCCCCCGTCGAGGCCATCCCGGGCGCGGCAACGTCGATCGTCCGGACCGCCGACAGGGAACGCAGCGCCCTTGCCGCGAGACTGCCCGAGACGCTCGATCTGCAGGGGCACTCGACGCACATCAGCGTGAGCGTGCCGACCGACCTCGTCGAGCCTGTCGGCCGGCAATTCGCAGCGGCCTTCGCCGTCGACGTGATCCGGCTCGTCGACAGCGCGGATCGGTGCGGGGTCTGGGTGCGTCCGCGGCCGGACCGCCTCGAGCTCTGCCTCGACTTCGTCGACGCCGATCGGCTTGTCGGCGTCGTCGCGTTCGCCATCGCGGCCACGGAGGCCTGCCGCCTCGACGTTCTCGGAAGGCCCGGGTCGTCCTCGTTGCCGCCTGCCCCGCTGCCGAACGCGGTGCGGTTGACCCCGAGGCGGCCGCGCCAGCGGTCGGGCTGGAACCTCCCCTTGCGGGCCGTGTCCGGTGACCCGTTCGATCGCGACGGATCGTCGCCACTCCAGCTGGCAGCGGGGGGGCGGATGCCCGCCGCCGAGCACCTATCGGCGGCCTGGCGGGCGATCCGGGAGCTCGCGGCAACGGTTGCCTCGAGTGACGAGCTCGAGGTCGTCGACCGGCTCGTCGGCGTCGCCGGGGCGGAGGCGGCGCGGCCCACTACTACCGGGCCCGCCACACCGTCCGCGTTCGGCGATGCGCTCACGCCACGGGACCGTCGCGACTACGAGGTCGGCGTTGTGGCGCTGACCTGGCCCTTCGCGGTGTTCCTCCTCCTGGGACGGCGCAGGATCGGGCCGCGTCGCCGCGCATTCGTGTGCGTGCCGAGCCGCCGCCTTCCCCGATTCCTTCGCCTGCTCGATGCCGGAGCGCTCGACGACCTGCTCCGCCGGTACCTCGACGCGCGACCGACCGGCCGGCGGCTCGCCCACCGGGACCAGGCGACCGTACCCGGGCTCTTCGATGAGCTGGGCCTCAGGCGATCCCTGCTCCCCCGCGAGCCCGAGGTCGCCGACATCTCGCTGGATCGGGTGGCCGTGGCACAGGATCGGACGGCGGTGGCGTGAGCGGGCTGCGCGTCGAGCGTGTCGCGGACGAGATCATCGCGGCCGACGCTGCGCTCGCGACGGCGAGTGGACGGGCCGGCAAGACGGAGTCGGCCCTCGTCGTCCCGGCCCCGACACCGGCTCGCGGCCGCGGCGAGCCGGGGATGGGCGTGCCCGCCGTCGCCCTCGGCGGAGGCCAGCCCGCAGCGCACAAGGTCGAGAGGGGGCGCGGCATCCCTTGGACCCTCCTTGCAGGCGGGCTCCTCGTACTGCTCGTCGCTCTTGGCGGAGGGATCGCCCTCGGGCTGATCGGTGGCGGTCAACCCGTTCAGTCGCCGGCCGCCTCCCTCCCGGTGGCGGTGGCGACCCCGTCGCCGTCCCCGTTGCCGTCCCCGTCGCCGTCCCCGTCGCCGACCCCATCTCCGTCCCCGTCCCCGTTCGAGTACCCCGTGAACACCGTCTTCGACGGCTGCATCGGCATCGACCCGCAGGGCAACACGACCGTCCTCACCGCGGCCTTCACCGTGATCAATCCCCAGGCAGGCCAGTACGCGGCGACCTTTGCCCAGAGCCCGAGCGGCCCGCTCTCGGGGTCCGGCACCGCCACCAATGGCGGGAACCCCGTGGCCGTCCCGATGCGGGCGTTCCTGTTCGGGACCTACGATGCGCTGGCGATCACCGCTCCCGACGGCAGCCCCGTCGCGCTCGGCCCGCTGGCGGCGCAGCTGCCGCTGCCGATCAATGCCGAGACCAACCAGCCAAACGGCTGCGATCCTGCGGCGCTCCAGGTTCCGACCCAGCAGGCCCTCGCCGGCCGCGCCTATCTCGCCGCGGTCGCGCCGGTCAACCTCACCCAGGCCGAGTTCGCGACGAAGGCCCAGGCGTGGACGAGCGCGACGACGAACGAGGTCGCCCAGACGGATGCAGCCGCGCTCCTCGCGGCGCTCCGGGCGGTCCACGAGCAGCTCCTCGACATCGCCGCCCGGTACCCGCCCGCAGCGGACAGCCTCCGAGCGAGCGACGAGGCGGTGCTCCGGCTCATCGCCGATCTCGAGGACCTCGCCCAACTCGAATCGATCGGGCCGTCGGCCTGGCTCGACCGCTACGCAGCGGACATCTCACAGCTCGCGGCGGCCTCCAAGGTCCTCCGCGAGGTCTTCGGGCTGCCGCCGCTCGCCGTGAGCCCGTAGCACCGTTCGGGACGGCCCAGCGACCGAGGTTCGCGAAGATGCCAGTCGGGCCGTGGCGCCACGGCGTCTAACTGCGCGCAATCGGCCTCGCGAACTCCCTCCTCGCCCGTGATGTCTATAGGTGAATGGTGATGCG
>DASQFM010000245.1:0-5244 GCA_035633135.1 Candidatus Eiseniibacteriota bacterium | reverse complement strand
CGGAGCACCGCCGAGCTGTCGCGCCTCCTCCACGAGCGCTGGCCGGAGCGCGACGCAGCGTCGCTGGCGATGGCGTTCCGCTACCTCGTGCCGCTCGTCCAGGTCCCGCCGCGCGGGCTGTGGGCCAAGTCTGGTGGGCCGCGCTCTGCCACGACCGAGGCGTGGCTGGGTCGACCGCTGGCGACCGAGACCGCGCCCGACGCGCTCGTCCTTCGCTACCTCGCCGCCTTCGGTCCGGCGACCGCGGCGGACGTGACCGCGTGGTCCTGGCTGGCGAACCTCCGGCCCGTGCTCGAGCGGCTCCGGCCGTCCCTTCGAACGTTTCGAGACGAGCGCGGCCGCGAGCTGTTCGACGTTGCGGACGGACCGTTGCCTGACCCCGACACGCCGGCGCCGCCGCGCTTCCTGCCCGAGTACGACAACATCCTGCTGTCCCATAAGGATCGGACGCGGATGATCGGAGGCGACGGGGAGGTGCCGTGGGCGGCCGGCGACGGCGGCAGGATGGGGATCTTCCTGGTCGACGGGTTCACTGCGGGTACGTGGCGGATCCGGCCCGACGCCAAGCCCGTGACCTTGAGGATCGAGCCGTGGCAGCCGCTGGCGCCGGTCGAACGGGCGGCCCTCGAGATCGAAGGCGAGGCGCTCCTTGGCTTCGTGGCGCCGAGCCTGCCGTTCGACATCCGGATCACGCCTGCCGAATAGGGTCCGCCGCGGAGCTCGGGGGAGGTGCCGTCGCGGCCTGTAGTCGAGTTCAGCGAGGGTCACTCGAGGAGGCGCCGGAGCTCCGAGAGGCCGCCGTGGACGTCCTCGAATGACGTAGTCAGCGGCGCGAGACCGATCCGGATCGAGTCCGGGGCGCGGTAGTCGGGCACGACGCCGCGCGCAATCAGCGCGGCGGTCAGCCGCTGGGCATCGGGATGGCGGATCGAGACTTGCGCGCCTCGCCGCCTGGCGTCTCGGGGTGATCCGAGCTCGCACCCCCGTGGCGCCAGCCAGGCGTCGAAGAGCTCGATCGCGAACTCGGTGAGGGCGATGCTCTTCGTCCGGATCCGGTCGATGCCGGCCTCTGCCGTGAGGGCGATGCCGGCCTCTGCCGCGGCCAGCCCGAGCAGGCCGGGCGTGCCCACGAGCCACCCGCCGATCCCTGGCCGGCGTTCGAAGCGCGGCCCCATCGCGAACTGGTCGGCCTGGGCGAACCAGCCCAGAATCGGTGGCCTGAGCTCGTCCTGCAGCTCCCGCCGAACGTACAGGTAGGCCGGCGCGCCGGGTCCGCCGTTCAGGTACTTGTAGGTGCAGCCAACGGCAAGGTCGACCCGGTTCGCCGCGAGCTCCACCGGGATCGACCCGCCCGCATGCGAGAGGTCCCACAACACGAGCGCGCCGGCGTCGCGGGCCACCGAGGTGATCGTGGCGATGTCGGCGATCGCCGCGGACCGGTAGTTGACCGCGGATAGGACCACCAGCGCCACGTCGCCGTCGAGCGCCGCGGCGACCTCGGCCGTCGAGATGCCCTCGACCGGGTCGCCGTCGAGCCAGCGAATCTCGAGGTCCCGATCGCCCGCCAGGCCTTCCATCACGTAGCGGTCGGTCGGGAATTCGGATCGCTCCATGACGACGATCCCCCGCGGCGTCCGGGCCTCCAGGGCCGCAGCCGCCAGCCGATACAGGTTCACGGTCGTGGAGTCGGTCACGGCAACTTCGCCGACGACCGCGCCAAGGATCCCCTGCCCGAGCAGGTCGCCGACCACGAGCGGGCGTTCGAGCCAGCCTTCCTCGCCCCACCCGCGGATCAGCGCTGCGGCCCAGATGTCCCCGAGCCGCCGGACGGCCTCGAGCGCGGCCAGCGGCGGCCGCCCCAGCGAGTTCCCATCGAGGTAGACGAGGCCCGGATCGGGCATCGCGAACCGATCGCGGAACCCAGCCAGCGGATCGGCGGCATCGAGCGCGGCGGCCCGGCCTTTGTCATCTCTGTCCGTAGCGCGGTGCGTGGGCGCCTCCTCTCGTCGAGAATCGCTATCTTGCCCGACGCCGAATCGCGCATCGGGCGGCGGTTTTCACGTGCCGAGCGCCACCACCGGTGGAATCCGGCAGAAACCTCCCTCTCGACCGACGGCACCACCGAAGCCGGGTCGCCGGCAGCCCTTCCGTAGCCTCGGAGCCCCCGGTGGTACGCTCCCCGACGATCTGCAGCGAGGACCCATGACCAGCATCGTCGACGCGCCCGAGTACCTGTTCACGTCCGAGTCGGTGACCGAAGGTCACCCTGACAAGCTGTGCGACCAGGTCAGCGACGCCATTCTCGACGCGATCATCCGGACCGACCCGGATGCCCGCGTCGCCTGCGAGACGGCCACCACCACCGGTCTCGTCATCGTCCTCGGCGAGATCACGACCGACACCTACGTCGACTTCCAGCAGGTCGTCCGGGACACCGTTCGGGAGATCGGCTACACGCGAGCCGAATACGGCTTCGACGCCGATACGTGCGGGACGCTGGTCTCGATCAAGGAGCAGTCGCCGGACATCAAGGTCGGGGTCGACGCGGCGCTCGAGGTGCGCGGCGACAACCAATCCGTCCGTGAGCTGGGCGCCGGCGACCAGGGGATGATGTTCGGCTACGCCTGCCGGGAGACGCCCGAGCTGATGCCCCTGCCGATCGCCCTCGCCCACCGGATGGCGCGCCGGCTCGCGGAGACCCGCAAGTCCAACCAACTGCCGTATCTGCGGCCCGACGGCAAGACGCAGATCACCGTCGAGTACTCCCACGGCATCCCGGTCCGGGTTCGAACCGTGGTCGTGGCCGCGCAGCACGATCCCGACATCCGGATCGAGCGCCTCCAGGACGACCTGATCGAAGCGGTGATCCTGCCCACGATTCCGAGCGCCCTGCGGCCATCGGACCCGGTCATGCACGTCAACCCGACGGGACGCTTCGTGGTCGGTGGGCCGATGGGCGACGCCGGCCTGACCGGCCGCAAGATCATCGTCGACTCATACGGCGGGATGGCCCGCCACGGCGGTGGCTGCTTCTCCGGCAAGGACCCCACGAAGGTCGATCGGTCAGGCGCCTACGCCGCTCGCTGGGTCGCCAAGAACGTGGTAGCCGCCGGCCTCGCCGACCGCTTCGAGCTGGAGGTCGCCTACGGCATCGGCATCGCCCGGCCGCTGTCGGTCTCGATCGAGACATTCGGGACGGGCCGTATCGCCGACGACGTCATCCTGGACATGATCGACCGGCATTTCGACCTGCGGCCGGCTTCGATCATCTCGGCCCTGGACCTGCAGCGGCCGATCTACCGCCAGACCGCCGCCTACGGCCACTTCGGCCGCCTCGACCTTGACCTGCCCTGGGAGCGGACCGACAAGGCGGCGTTGCTCGCCGCCGACGCCGGAATCCGGATGCCCGAGCCGGTCGCCGCCCAGGCGGGCTAGCCGCCGTCCGTGTACGCCGTCATCCTCGCCGGTGGCGGCGGAACCCGGCTGTGGCCGCTCAGCACGCCGGAGAAGCCGAAGCCATTCCTGCCGTTGCTCGGCGAGCGATCCCTGCTGCAGGCGACCGTCGATCGGCTGGCCGGCCACCACGAGCTGCCGATCCAGCTCGCCGACGTGACGGTCGTGACCGACCGTCGCTATGCGGCCCTGGTCGCCGAGCAGCTCCCCGAGGTCTCGGTCATCGTCGAGCCGACCGGCCGCAACACCGCCGCGGCGGTCGCCCTGGCGACGATCGCGATCGATCGCGATCCCGATGAGGTGATGCTCGTCCTGCCGGCCGATCAACGGATAGATCCTGAGCTTGAAGGCGTCTTTCGCAGCGTTCTCGAAGGCGCGACACACGTGGCTGAGGGCGCCTTTGACGTCGAATCCCCCCTCGTAACCCTCGGCGTCACGGTCGAAAGGGCGGCTACCGAGTACGGCTATCTCTTGCCCGTCGTTGAAGCGAAACAGAAGTTGCACGGTCTTGACGTGTATCCACTTCGCGCCTTCGAAGAGAAGCCGACCGCTGAGCGGGCGGCCGCCCTCCAAGGCGAGCCGGGGGTCGCCTGGAACGCGGGAATTTTCCTGTGGCGCCGTAGAGCAATTCGTACAGCGCTGGAGCGATACACGGCGCTCATTACCGCGCTCGAGCCGGTCCTTGGCCGCGATGGCTTGCTGGCAACCGCCTATGACCGGCTCAGGCCGGTGTCGATCGACCATGCAGTGATGGAGGGCGCTGCCAAAGACCATCACGTCGTAATGGGCTCGATGCGCGTGGGCTGGAGCGACCTCGGCAGCTGGACGGCGCTGCTCGCCGACATCGGCGCGGCGGGCACAGGGCGGGTGATCCAGCCGGACCAGCTCGCCGAAGCCGGGCCGGACGACCTTGTCGTCGAGCGGGTTGCTGGGCGGCTCACGGTGTCGCCCGGTCCGCGGGGTATCCTCGCCTCGACGCCGGTCGCCCTGCTCATCGGCGCTGCGGCGGACCGACACCGCGTCCACGACCTCGTTCGACGCATCATCGACTGGGAGGAGACCTCGTGACGGCGTCCCCGCCAGCCACCCAGATCGTCTTCGGGACCGATGGCTGGCGCGCCCGCGTCGCCGAGGAATACACCTTCGACAACGTCCGGCGCTGCGCCGACGGGGTGGCCCGCTACGTCCTCGGCCGCGGCGAACGCGAGAAGGGCGTCGTCATCGCCTATGACCGCCGCTTCGCGTCGGAGCACTTCGCGATGGCCGCCGGCGAGGTCCTCGCGGCCCGGGACATCCCGATCGTCTTCGCCGACCACGCTGTCCCGACGCAGATGAGCTCCTTCGAGGTGGTCGAGCGAGGTGCCGCCGCCGGGATCGTCATCACCGCCAGCCATAACCCCTGGACCGACAACGGGTTCAAGGTCAAGGCGCCGACAGGGTCGGCCGGCGGCCCGGACATGCTCAAGGTCATCGAGCAGGCCATCGCCGAGAACGCCCCGATCGAGCGGCGGCCGTTCGCGGACGCGGAAGCGGCCGGTCTCGTCGAGCGATTTGACCCCTTCGAGGGCTACGAGCGGTTCCTGCGCCGGACCGTCGATCTCGATGCCCTTCGGGCTGCCGACGTCGATGTGCTCGTCGAGCCGATGTGGGGCGCAGGCGCCGGCTGGATCCCGCGCCTCCTCGACGGCGGCCGGATCCGCGTCACCGAGATCCACCAGGAACGCAACCCATACTTCGGCGGCGTCAATCCCGAGCCGATCCGGCCCAACGTCGACGAGGCGCTGCGGACGA
>DASQFM010000244.1:0-4441 GCA_035633135.1 Candidatus Eiseniibacteriota bacterium | reverse complement strand
GAACCGGTTGTCCTCGTACACGACGAGGCACTTGCCGGTCTTGCGCACCGACCCCAGCACCGTCTCCTTGTCGAGCGGCCGCAGCGTCCGCAGGTCGACCACCTCCACGCTGATCCCCTCGTCGCCGACGACATCGGCGGCCTCGAGGGCGTAGTGGGCCATGAGGCCGTACGCGACGACCGTTATCTGCGTGCCGGGATGGGTGATCGCTGCCTTGCCCAGCGGCACCACGTACTCCTCCGCCGGGACATCGCCGCGAACCGAGCGGTACATCTTCTTGTGCTCGAAATAGAGGACCGGGTCCTTGTCCCGGATCGAGGCCCGCAGCAGGCCGGCCGCGTCATACGGCGTGGACGGGATGACCACCTTGAGGCCCGGCACGTGGGCGAAGAAGGCCTCCACCGACTGGCTGTGATACAGCGCCCCGTGGACCCCGCCGCCGTACGGCGCCCGGATCGTCATCGGGACCCCGAAGCCGTTGTTCGAGCGGTAGCGCATGCGGGCCGCCTCGGACACGAGCTGGTTGAACGCCGGAAAGATGAAGTCGGCGAACTGGATCTCGGCGACCGGGCGAAGGCCGTTCATCGCCGCCCCGATGGAGACGCCCGCGATCATCGATTCGCTCAGCGGCGTGTCGATGACCCGGTCCTCGCCGAACTCGGCCCACAGGCCGTCGGTCGCGAGGAAGACGCCGCCCTTCACCCCGACGTCCTCGCCCAGGAGGATGATGGCCTCATCGCGCCGCATCTCCTCCGAGAGCGTCTCGCGGATGGCCTCGATGAACGTCTTGACCGCCATCAGGCCGAGGCCCCCCGGCCGGGCCCGGGGTCATTGCCCGCCACAGCCTCCGGCAGTGCTTCTTCGGCGTCGGAATGCGCGTGCGCCCCAAAGCCCCACGCGGGCGGCGTCTCGGCCGGCCAGTCCTCGGCGTAGACCCAGCGCATCGCGGTCGAGGGATCGGGATCGGGCTGGGCCTCGGCGTAGTCCGTGGCCTCATCGACGTCGGCCTTGATGGCCGCTGCCACCTTCGCCTCGATCTCGTCGATCAGCACGCCCGCGTCGCGGAGCTGGGCGCGGAACCGGGGCAGTGCGTCCTGGGCCTGGAGGTCGGCGAGCTCCTCCGCGGTCCGGTATTTCGTCTGCTGGTCGTCGGACGAGTGGCCGGTGAGGCGGATCACCTTGGCCTCGATGAGGGTGGGCCCCTCACCGCGTCGGGCTCGATCCACCGCTTCCTTCGAGGCGCGGTAGCAGGCGAGCACGTCAGCACCGTCGACGATCACGCCCGGGATGCCGTAGCCGGAGGCTCGTGCCGCGACGTCCTCGACCGCCAGCTGCTTCGAGGACGGCACGCTGATGGCGTAGCCGTTGTTTTCGACAACCAGGATGAACGGCAGGTTGTGGATGGCCGCGAAGTTCAGGCCCTCGTGGACGTCACCCTGGTTGGAGCTGCCCTCGCCCATCGAGGTCATCGCCACCTGGCCGGTTCCCCTGATCTTCGCCGCGAGCGCAATGCCGACGGCATGCAGCATCTGGGTCGCGACCGGTGATGAGAGCGACAGGAGGTTGTGGGCGACGGCCCCGTAGTGGCCGGGCATCTGCCGCCCGCCGGATGAGGGATCGCTCGCTGTCGCGTATTGCGCCGTCAGGATGTCGCGGGCGCCCATGCCGAAGGTCAGGCAGGTCGCGATCGAACGGTAGAACGGGGCGATCCAGTCGTGGCCCTTCTGGAGCGGCCACGCGATGCCGACCTGGGCGCCTTCATGGCCCTGGCCGCTGATCACGAACGGGATCCGGCCGGCGCGGTTCAGGATCCACATCCGCTCGTCGACGGCCCGCGCAAGCGCCACCAGCCGGTACATCTCGACGAGGTCCGCGTCGGTGAGGCCGACCGACGTCGCAAGCTCCGAGACGCCGGGCTTGGACCTGGCGGGCTTCGAGCGGCTCCTCGTCGATTTCGACGCCGACAGCTTCGATGCGACCGCGGGCTTGGACGCGATCGCTTTGGCCATCAGAAGTTGATCGAGCGACCGTCGACTGCCAGCGCCGCTTCGCCGAGGACCTCGCTGAGGGTCGGATGCGGGTGCGTCGAGCCGCCGACCTCCCAGGGCGTCGCGTCAAGCTGGAACCCGAGCGAGGCCTCGGCGATGAGGTCGGTCGCGTGGGGCCCGATGATGTGGACACCGAGGAGATCGTCGGTCTCCTTGTGGCCGATGACCTTGGCAAAGCCCTCGTACTCACCGCCGATGATCGCCTTGGCGATCGCCTGGAAGGGCACCTTGCCGACCTTGTAGGGCAGCCCCTGCTCCTGGCACTGCTGCTCGGTCAGGCCGATTGACGCAATCTCGGGGCGGCAATACGTCGCCCGCGGCTGCTGGACGTAATCGACCGGGTGGACGTCCTTCTCGCCGGCGATCACGTGGGCGGCGACGATGCCCTCGTGGCCGGCGGTGTGGGCGAGCATCAGGCCACCGACCAGATCGCCGATCGCGTACAGGTGTGGCTCGCGGGTCCGCATCCGGGCGTCGACCTTCACGAAGCCGCGGTCGAGCTCGGCGCGGGTCGACTCGAGACCGATGTTCTCGACGTTCGGGGCGCGACCGGTCGCGACGAGCAGCATCTCGGCCCGCAGCTCGGTCGCGTCCTTGCCCTCCGGGCCGACCGTGATCCGAACCCCGTCCTTGGCGGCCTTGATCGCCTTCGGGTCGAAGCGCGCGTTCGTCATCACCGCCATCCCGCGGCGGGTGAAGCTCCGTTCCAGCGCCTGGCTGACGTCGCGGTCCTCGGCCGGAACGACGGCCGGGAGGTACTCGAGGAGGGTGACCCTGGTGCCCAGGTCGTGGTACATCGAAGCGAACTCGACACCGACGGCGCCCGCGCCGATCACGATGACGTCCTTCGGCAGCGTGGCGGTCGTCAGGACGTCGTCGGAGGTCACGATCCGCTTGCCGTCCGGCTTCAGGCCGGGCAGCGACTTGACCCGCGAGCCGGTTGCCAGGATGACGTCCGTTCCCTTGAGGACGCGCTCCCCCGCCCCGCCGGGCTTCCCGTCCTCGCCGGTCATCGAAACCCTCACGGTCGTCGGTCCGTCGAGCGTCCCGCGACCCTGGATCCAGGCGATCTTGTTCTTGTCGATGAGCGTCTTGAGCCCGGTCCACAGGCGCTTGACGACCTCGTCTCGCCGAGCCGCCATCCGGGCGTAGTCGACGACCGGCTCGCCCTCTAGCCCGATGCCGAACTCCTTGGCGCGGCGGACCCGCTCGACGAAGGCTGCCGATTCGAGCAGCGCCTTGGTGGGGATGCAGCCGATGTGGAGGCACGTTCCGCCGATCCTGGCCTCGTCGATGAGGGCGACCTTCAGGCCGAGCTGGGCGGCCCGAAACGCCGCGGTGTAGCCGCCGGTGCCGGCGCCGAGCACCACCAGGTCGAAGTCATTCGAAGAACCGACGGCCATCGCTTCAGCAACTCTCCGCTTGGGCGATCCCGTGGCCGGCGGCGCGCCAGGGCGCATCCCGTCGCCGGTGGGAGGGGTGGGTCATCGAGCCGGATGGTACCCGTGGCGTCGCGATGGCGCCAAATGGCTGCGGGACTCGAAGGACGGCGCCGAGCCGCTCCCAAGGCCTGTTCTTGCGGTCGATATTCCATTTGATGAATACCCCTGCGAACTGCGACACGAGCAAGCGGTGGAGAGAGGCGGCAGGCCAACGAGGCGACTAGACTCGGGCCCATTGCCGGGCCCCTCCGGCGCGGGCTTCGTGCCTACCTCGATGGGTGGTCGTGGACGCGCTCCTGCTGCGAATCCTCCTCGCGGTCATTGCCTACCTGGTGGGCTCGATTCCGTTCGGGGTGATCGGCGCCCGACTGGCCGGCGGCCCGGATCCGCGCTCGGTCGGGTCGGGCCGAACCGGCGGCACGAACGCGCTGCGGGCCCTCGGCCGGCGCTGGGCCGCGCTCGTCGTCGCCGGCGACCTGGCGAAAGGCGCGCTGCCGGTTCTCCTGGCGCGCTACGCGACTGGCGGCGATGCGCTGGCCGAGGTGCTGGCCGCGGGAGCCGCCGTCTTCGGCGCCTCGCATTCCATCTTCCTCGGCTTCGGCGGGGGCCGCGGCGTTGGCACCGGGGTCGGCACGATGCTCATCATCCAGCCCCTGGCGGTGCTGTTGGCGGCGCCGGTCTTCTTCCTGGTGATCCTCGTGACGCGCTACGTCTCGCTCGGATCGCTGATCGGCTCAGCCGCGATGTTCCCGGCGATGCTCCTGCTCTGGGCGGTCGCCGCGGGCGCCGTGCCGCCGGCATACCTCGCCTGGGCGGCGGTCGGTCCGGTCCTCATCTGGATCGCCCACGCCGACAACATCGACCGGCTCATCCACGGCACGGAGCGGAAGTTCGACTTCGGGCTGCTAGTCGGTCGCGGCAACTAGCGGCGAAGCGCGACAGCCGCCTGTG
>DASQFM010000243.1:0-12130 GCA_035633135.1 Candidatus Eiseniibacteriota bacterium | reverse complement strand
CCAGACCTTCAGCCTCAAGCCGATGAACTGCCCCGAGAGCACGTTCATCTATCGCTCGAAGCTGCGGTCGTACCGCGACCTGCCGCTGCGCTACAGCGAGTACGGCCGGCTGCATCGCAACGAGCGCTCGGGCACGCTCAGCGGCCTGACCCGCGTCCGCCAGTTCATCCAGGACGACGCGCATGTCTACGTCCGGCCGGACCAGCTCGGCGCCGAGATCGACGCCCTGCTGGGCGAGGTCCGCGAGGCTTACGCATGGGTCGGGCTCGAGCCACGATTCGCGTTCGCGACGCGACCCGACAACGCCCTCGGCGACCCGGCCCTCTGGGACCGCGCCGAGAGCCTGATCCGGGAAGCGCTCGACACTTCGGGCATGAGCTACGTCGTGAAGCCCAGGGACGGGACGTTCTACGCGCCCAAGATCGACATCTACACCGACGACGCGCTCGGCCGCGAGTGGCAGATGGCAACGATCCAGGCGGACATGGTCATGCTGCCCGAGCAGTTCGACCTGACCTACATCGACGAGCATGGCCAGGAGCAGCGCCCGATCGCCATCCACCGGGCGATCTACGGCAGCCTCGAGCGGTTCATCGGGATCCTGACCGAGCACTTCGCGGGTGCATTCCCGATGTGGCTCGCGCCGATCCAGGTCGAGGTCATCCCGATCGCCGATCGGCACGCCGAGCCCGGGCATGAGCTGGCCACGCTGCTGGGCAGCCACGGCCTGCGCGTCGAGGTCGACGATTCGGACAGCCGGATGCAGAACAAGATCCGCCTCGCCAACGAGCAGAAGATCCCGTACATGCTGGTGCTGGGCGACCGCGAGGTCGAAGCACGGACGGCCACGGTTCGGCGCCGCGGAGCGGCCAGGGATGCGGCCCAGGAAACCCTCGGCTGGGACGAGCTGGCCACTCGTTTGGCAGCCGAATCGGCTGCTCGTCGGCCCGACTGACCCTGTGCTATAGTCCCGCGGCGACCGGCCCGGCCGTGGCATTGCCATGGTTCGGATCGGGCGTGACAACGACCACGTTCGAGAGGGAAAGCACCATCAGTCGAGACCTGCGCGTCAACCAGATGATCCGGATTCCACAGGTTCGGGTGATCGATGACGAGGGCAACCAGCTGGGCGTCATGCCCACGGCACAGGCCCTCGAGATGGCGCAGGAGAAAGGCCTCGACCTCGTCGAGGTGGCTCCGATGGCGGCGCCCCCGGTCACCCGTTTCCTCGACTTCGGCCAGTACAAGTACGAGCTGACCAAGCGAGAGAAGGAAGCGAAGCGCCGGCAGCGCTCGGTGTCGTTCAAGGAGGTCCGCCTGTCGCCGAAGATCGGCATCGGCGACTTCGGGACGAAGCTCCACCGGGCGATCGAGTTCCTCGAGGACGGCGATCGGATCAAGGTGACCGTTCGGTTCAGGGGCCGCGAGCTGACCCATCCGGAGCTCGGCCGGCAGCTGCTCGAACGATTCACCGAACAGGTGAAGGACCACGCGGTCGTCGAGCGCGCGCCGGTGCTCGAAGGCAAATCGATGTTCATCACGATGGCATCGACCCACAAACCGAAGGACCAGCAACCGCAGAAATCGAAGTCGCCAGACGCGGACGCAGCCGCTCCGAATACCAGGCCGACGGACGGGGCGGCCGCCAGGCCGGCCGCGAAGGCCGCGCCGAAGCCCGCCGAGAAGACGACCGCCAAGCCAGCCGACAAGCCCGCCGAGAAGCCCGTGGAGCAGGTGCCGACGCCGAAAGCGGTCGTGGACCAGCCACCCGCGGCAGTAGCCGGAGAGTAACGATCGTGCCGAAGATGAAGAGCCACAAGGCCGCCCAGAAGCGGATCGGCACGACCGGCAGCGGGAAGCCGTTCCGCATCAACGCGTGGAGCGGCCACCACCTCGAGATCAAGTCGTCACGCCGGACCCGCCGCTACGCCGGCAAGTCGCTGCTCGGCACCGTCCACGCGAAGCAGGTCAGGCGCCTGCTGCCGTACCTGTAGGAGCGATCAGCAACCGTCATGGCACGAGTCAAGCGCGGCGTCACCGCCCACAAGCGCCACAAGCGCCTCCTGCAGGATGCCGAGGGCCGGGTCGGTACCCGCTCGAAGCTGATCAAGCCGGCCCGCGAGGCCCTGCTCCACGCGATGGCGTACGCGACCCGCGATCGCAAGCAGCGGAAGCGCCAGATGCGGGGCTTGTGGATCGTTCGGATCAACGCAGCCGTTCGCAGCCACGGCTGGACCTACGGCCGCTTCATCCAGGGCCTGAAGGCCGCCGACATCGAGCTCGACCGCAAGATCCTGGCCGACCTGGCGGTCCGCGACGCCGGCACGTTTGCGAGAATCGTGGAGGTCGCGAAGGGCAGCTGAGCAGCGCGCCCGAAGCGACCCGAGCCCTCGACGTCTCAGGACGATCGGGGGCTCACTGATTCGGACCTCGCGCAGGCCGTACCATCGATCGGACCCATGGATCTCGCCGAGCTGACCCACGACCTCGAGACGCTCGCGGCGGAGACGCGCGCGGCGGTCGCGGCTGCTTCAGACGTGGCGGCGCTCGACGCCCTCGAGGTCGAGGTCCTTGGGAAGAAGGGCCGCCTGACCGGTGTCCTGCGCGGCATCGGAGCGCTGCCGGCGGACGACCGGCCCGCGGTCGGCGCAATCGCCAACACGATCCGCGGCACGATCGAAGGCGCCATCGCCGAACGCCGGCGCGTGCTCGGCGGAGCCGAGCTGGAGGCCCGCCTGCGGGCGGAGGCCGTCGATGTCACGACACCCGGCCGTCCGATCCGCCGCGGCTCGCTCCACCCGAGCATCGAGGCGATGGCCGAGATCGCCCGGATCTTCAGCCAGTTCGGGTTCGTGATCCACGAGAGCCCCGAGATCGAGGACGACCTCACCAACTTCCAGCTGCTCAACATCCCGCCCGATCACCCGGCTCGCGACCTGTGGGACACCCTGTACGTCGACATCCCGGGCTACCTGCTGCGAACCCACACCTCGCCCGGCCAGATCCGGGTCATGCAGACCGTCAAGCCACCGATCAGGGTCCTGCTGCCGGGTCGCTGCTACCGCTACGAGGCGATCGACGCGTCGCACGGCTCGGAGTTCTTCCAGGTCGAGGGACTGATGGTCGACGAGGGCACGACCCTCGGCGACCTCCGCGGCCTCCTGGACCAGTTCGCCCACGCCATGTTCGGAGCGGGCAAGAAGACCCGCTTCCGGCCCGGCTACTACCCGTTCACGGAGCCGTCGGTGGCGTTCGACGTGGAGTGCCTCGTTTGCGGCGGCCCCGGTTGCCCGGCCTGCGGCCGGACCGGCTGGATGACGATCCTCGGGGCGGGGATGGTCCACCCGGTGGTGCTCCGCAACGGCGGCCTCGATCCGGAGCGCTACCAGGGCTTCGCCTTCGGGATGGGCCCCGAACGGATCTCGATGCTCAAGCACCGGGTCAACGACCTGCGCCTGTTCATGGAGAACGACCTCCGGTTCCTGGAGCAGTTCCGATGAGGGTGCCGGTCTCGTGGCTCCGCGATTACGTCGACTTCGACTTCACGCCCGAGGCGCTGGCCGAGCGGCTGACGCTGCTCGGGATGGAGGTCAAGGGGATCGAGCGACGGGGCGACGAGTGGCGCAACGTGGTGGTCGGCGAGCTCCTGGCGGTCGAACGCCACCCGAACGCCGATCGCCTGTCACTGACCCGGGTGACGACCGGGTCCGGCGCCCCGCTCCAGATCGTGTGCGGCGCGACGAACATCGCCGTCGGCCAGCGGGTGCCGGTTGCCCTGCCCGGCGCCGTGCTGCCCGGCGACCGGCGGATCGAGCGGACCGAGAAGATGGGCGTCGTCAGCAACGGCATGCTCTGCTCCGGCGACGAGCTGCGGCTGACTGCCGATGGCGACGGCATCCTCATCCTGCCGCCCGACGCGCCGCTGGGCGTCGCGCTCGCCGACCTGTACGGCGACACGGTCCTGGACATCGACGTCAAGCCCAACCGCGGCGACGCGCTGTCGATCGTCGGCGTCGCCCGCGAGGTTGCCGCGGTGACCGGCGGGACGGTGCGCTGGCCCGAGACCGACGTGCCCGAGACCGGCCGTCCGGTCGGCGAGCGGCTGCGCGTCGCGGTCGAGGACCCGCAGCTGTGCCCCCGGTTCGTGGGCCGCTGGGTTTCCGGCATCCATGTCGGACCCTCGCCCGATGCGGTCCAGATGCGGCTGCTCGCCGCAGGCCAGCGGCCGGTCAGCAACGTCGTCGACGCCTCGAACTACGTGATGCTCGAGCTCGGCAAGCCGATCCACGCCTTCGACGCGGCGGCCGTCTCCGACGGACGGATCGTCGTCCGCCTCGCCCGCGCCGGGGAGCGGATCGTGACCCTCGATCACGTGGAGCGAGAGCTCGCGCCGGACACCCTCCTGATCGCCGACCCGGCGGGGCCCCTCGGCATCGCCGGGGTCATGGGTGGCGCGGCCTCGGAGGTGGGGGAGGGGACGACCGACGTCGTCATCGAATCGGCGATCTTCGATCCGATCAGCATCCGCCGGACCGCCTTCCGTTACGGCCTGCGCTCGGAGGCGAGCCTCCGCTTCGAGAAGGGCCAGGAGCACCGCCTGGCGCGCATCGGCGCCGATCGGACGGCCCGCCTGATCCATGACTGGGCCGCTGGCCAGGTTGCGCCGGGCCGGGTCGATACCGATCCGAATGAGCCGGGCCCGACGAAGGTCGCCTTCCGGCCCTCCCGCGTTGCCCGGCTACTCGGGGTCGAGCTGGCGGCCGGTGAGCAGGTCGACTTCCTGGCCCGGGTCGGCATCGAGATCGAGCAACCCGCCGGGCCCATCTCCATCCCGGTCGTCACCGGCTCGCAGCCGCTCCTGGTGGAGGCATCCGCGTCCGAGGCGCTCATCGGCATCGTGCCAACCTGGCGACGCGACATCGAGATCGAGGCCGACCTGGCGGAGGAGATCGCCCGCGTCCGGGGCTTCGAGCTCGTCCCGGCGACCCTTCCGGACACGACCCTGCCCGAATGGCGGCCCTCACCCCTGGAGGTCCGCGACGCCGTCCGCGATGCGCTCGTGGGCGCCGGGGTGACCGAGTTCGTCACCCACGCCCTCGTCTCGCCGCGCCACCTGGAGCACTTCATCTGGACCGTGACCGACGTGCCCGCGGCGGGGGAGGGGATCCGGGAGGGCGGGCCCGTCGCCGTGACCAACCCGCTGTCGGCCGATCACTCGTGGCTCCGCCAGTCGCTGCTCGGGAGCCTGGCCGACGCCGTGTCGACCAATCTCCGTCGCGGCCGTGCCGACGTCGCCGCGTTCGAGGTCGGCAAGGGCTACTGCCGGGTGGGGGAGGAGCCCCGCGAGTGGTGGCGACTCGGGCTGGCCCTGGCCGGGTCGTTCGAGCCGCCATCGTGGAACCGACAGGCACGGCCTGCCGACATCGACGACGCCAAGGGCCTCGTCGAGCTGCTGGCCCGGCTGCTGCGGGTCCGACCGCCGACCTACGCGGCGCTCACCGACGAGCCCATCCTGCATCCCGGCCGCTCGGCCCGGGTGACGGCGCTCGCCGTGGACGGCTCGGTGGCGATCTCGGGCCTGCTCGGCGAGCTGCACCCGCGGCTCGTCGAGTCCTGGGATCTCCGCACCGAGCGCCTCATCGTGGCCGAGCTCTCGATCGCCGGACTGGGCGGCGGCCGGCTGAGTGACATCCGGTCCGTGCCGCCGCCCCGCTTCCCCCCGGTCGAGCGCGACATCGCGATCGTCGTTGGCCCGACGGTCCTCGCCGCCGCGGTCGCCGGCGTGATCGACGAGGCCGGCGGTCCGCTGCTCCAGGACGCGCGGCTGTTCGACGTCTACCGCGGCGGCCCGCTGGGCCCGGAGGAGCGGAGCCTGGCCTACCGCCTGCACTTCGGCGCGGCCGACCGGACCCTGACCGAAGAGGAGGTCGACGCGGCCGTCGCGGCCACCGTCGGCACGCTCGGGACGCGACTTGGAGCACGCCTCCGCGCGTAGGGCGTCGTATACAGTTCCGGCCATGGAGTTGATCAAGCCGATGGACCTGCTGGTCCTGATGGCGCTCGCCGTGATGGTCGTGGTCGGCTACATCCAGGGCGCGCCGCGCCGGCTGTTCGGCCTCGGCGCGATCCTCTTCGCCCTGCTCGTCGCCGCCCAGATCCGCGGTCCGCTTGGTACCTACCTCGCCGAGCAATGGAATCAGATCGCGCCGGCCTACAGCTTCATGGTCGCGTTCGGGGCCCTCTTTCTGGGCGGCGCGGTCGCGCTGAGCATCGGCATCCAGGTGACCTACCAGCCGGCGCCGCTCATCAAGCGCTGGCCCATCGCCGATGAGATCCTGGGCGGGGTCCTCGGGTTCGTCGAGGGCGTACTCATCCTCATCGCGATCTTCCTGATCCTCGACCCGTACTTCACGACCGCGCGGTCGCCCGGCTCCGGCGAGTTCGGGCCACTGCGGTTCCTGAGCCAGTCGCTCGACGGGTCGCTGACGGCGGCGATCATCCGCGAGAGCCTCGCCCCGGCCTTCCTCGCCGTCTTCGGTGCGTTCTTTCCGGCCGACGTGGCCAGGACCTTCGCCGCGCTCCTGGTGGCCGGCCGCTGACGCTGTTCGCCCGGCAGCTCCTCGCCGGGTCGACGCTCGAGGCCGCCCGCGCCGTCCTCGGAGCACTCATGGTCCGCGAGGAACCCGGCCGCCCGGCGCGTGTCGGACGGATCGTTGAGGTCGAGGCGTACATCGGGACCGACGATCTCGCGTCGCACGCCCGCTTCGGCCGGACGTCCCGCAACGCCGTCATGTTCGGGCCTCCGGGGATCGCCTACGTGTACCTTGTCTACGGGATGTACGACTGCCTGAATGTCGTCACCGAGCCCGACGGCCGGCCGGCGGCGCTGCTGATCCGGGCGGTCGAGCCGGTCGAGGGTGTCGAGGAGGTGCGAGCGGCGCGGGAACGCTGGGCGCTCCGACACCGACAGGCGGCCGAGCGCATCGCCGGGCTTGCCTCGAATCGCCTGACGAGCGGCCCCGGCCTGGTCGCGGCGGGGTTCGACCTGCGGCGCGAGCACAGCGGGATCGACCTGCTGGACCCGGCCTCGCCGATCCGGCTCGAGGCTCCGGGGCGGTCCGACCGGCCGCCCAGGATCGTCGTCGGACCTCGCGTCGGTATTGGCTCCGCGCCACCGGCGTGGCAGGACGTCGCGTGGCGATTCGTCGACGCCGACAGCCCGGCGGTCTCGAGGCGACCTCCGCCGGCGACTGAACAGGGCGGCTGAGGGATGGACCTTCGTTCGATCGCGCTCCTCGAGTTCCCCCAGATCCAGGCCCGGCTCGCGGACCACACCGCGTTCGGACCCAGCCGGCGCCTCGCTGAGGCCCTGGTCCCCGAATCTGATCCGGTGCTGGTTGCCCGGGCGCTGGATGAGACCGACGAGGCGCGCGCCCTGCTCGCGGAGCGGCGCGGGGCCGGCATCGGGGGGGCACAGGACATCGGGCCGTCGATCGAGCGGGCCGCCCGTGGCGGTCGCCTGGATCCGGAGCAGTTCCTCGACATCGCCGCCACCCTGGAGGCGACCGTGAAGCTCCAGTCGATCCTTGCGGAGGAGCGACGGCCACTGCTGCGCGAGGTCGGCCGTCAGCTGCATCCGCTGCCGGCGATCCGCTCGACGCTGGCCCGCTCCTTTGATCCCGCCGGCGAGATGCTCGACACGGCGTCGCCGAGGCTCGGCAGCCTGCGGGCCGCCGTCCGGGTTGCCTTCGACCGGCTGCGGCGCCGGCTCGACGCGCTCGTTGGCTCCGAGCTCGCGGGTGCCCTCCAGGAGCCGATCGTCACCCTCCGCAACGGGCGCTACGTGGTCCCGGTGCGGGCCGATGCCCGGAGCCGCGTCAAGGGGATCGTCCATGACTCGTCCGGCAGCGGCCAGACCCTGTTCGTCGAGCCGCTGGTGGTGGTCGAGCTCGGCAACGCGTGGCGGGAGGCGCAGGTTGCCGAACGGGAAGAGGTCGAGCGGATCCTGGACGAGCTCTCGGCGCTGATCGCGGCGAATGCGGCGGCCCTGCGCGAGACGCTCGGCGCTCTCGCCCGGTTCGACTTCTGGTCGGCCAAGGCGCAGCTCGCGGCCGACCTCGACGCGATCCGGCCCGTCACCGCCGATCGTCCCGAGGTCGTGCTCCTGTCAGCCCGCCATCCCGGCCTGACGGGGAGGGTGGTCCCGATCGACATCCGCCTCGGCGATGGCTTCACCGCCCTGGTGGTGACCGGCCCGAACACCGGCGGCAAGACGGTCACGCTCCGCACGCTCGGGCTGCTGGCGCTGATGCACCAGGCTGGGCTCCATGTGCCGGCCGCCGCCGGCAGCCGCCTGCCGGTCTTCCGTGACGTGTTCGCCGACATCGGGGACGAGCAGTCGATCGCCCAGTCGCTGTCGACGTTCTCGGGCCACATGCGATCGATCATCCGGATCGTGGACGCCGCGGGGCCGGGGACGCTGGTCCTGCTCGATGAGTTGGGAGCCGGCACCGATCCGACGGAGGGCTCGGCGCTGGCCCAGGCCCTGCTGGACCATTTCATCCGGGCCGGGGCGCTGGTCGCCGCGACGACCCACTATGCCGAGCTCAAGGCCTACGCTCATCTGACCCCGGGCGCCTCGAATGCCTCGGTCGAGTTCGACCTCGAGACGCTCAGCCCGACCTACCGGCTCACGATCGGCCTGCCCGGTGGATCGCAGGCCTTCGCCATTGCCGAGCGGCTCGGGCTGCCGAAGCCGATCGTCGCCGACGCCAGCTCGCGCCTGACAGAAACGCAGCGGACCTTCGAAGCGACACTGGCGCGGATCCGCGAGGTCGAGGGCGAATCGGCGGACACCCTCGAGCGGGCGCGGGCCGCCGAGGTACGCGCCGCGGATGCCCTTCGCGCGGCCGACTCGGACCGTCGCAAGGCGCGGCGCGAGCGCGATGAATCGGGACGCCGCGCCCGTGCCGAGGCAGAGCGCCTGCTGGCCGAGCTCCGCGGCGAGCTGGAGGGCAGCCGGCGGGAGCTCGAGCGGGGCCACCTGACCGCCCCCGCCATCGACGCCGTGCTGGAGCGCGTGGAGGCCAGGGTCGACCAACTGCCGGTGCCGCCTGCGGACGCCGGGCCGGCGGCGAGCGCAGCCGAATCAGCCCCGCCCCGTAGCTGGCAGGTCGGCGATCGGGTGCGCAGCAAGAATGGCGGCTGGGAGGGCCGGATTGCGGCCCTCGACCGCGGCGGCAAGCGGGCGACGCTCGAAGCCGGCGGGATGCGGGTCAGCGTGACCGTCGAGGATCTCGAGCCGGCGTTGACGCCGCCCGGACAGGGGACAGGCGGCGATGGCAGCGGCCGTGGGGTTGCCACGCGGGACAGCGCGGCGGTGAGCGGCACGAACGTGGCCGCGCTCCGGCGCGAGCGCGCCGGCAGCGTTCCCTCGTCGCTCGATCTCCGGGGCGCCCGTGTCGACGAGGCCCTGGCCGCGCTGGAGCGCTACCTGGAGAATGCCTCGCTGGCCGGCCTCGAGCGGGTGACGGTCATCCACGGCATGGGCACCGGCGCCCTGCGCGACAGCGTGCGGACGGAGTCGGCCGCCCACCCGCTTGTACGCGAGGTGCGAGGCGGCGAGCGCGGCGAGGGCGGCGACGGCGTCACGGTGGTGACGCTGGCCTGACCTCGGCCGGCCTGGCGGCGGCCGGGGCTGACCTCGGCCGGCTTGACCATCGCCGACTCGAGTGCCGCTCGTCGCGTCAGGCCGGCAGCGGCTCGATCGTGAGCTCTCGCGGACCCCCTCGCGCAATCAGGTCGGCTATGGAGGCGGAGGCGTGGGTGTCTGCTTGCCGGGCGGCCCACCACCGCCACCGTTCCCTGGGCCACCGCCGCCGCCGCCGCCGCCGCTGCTGCCGCCACCGCCGCCGCTACCCCCGCCGGGATTCGTCGGCTGCGGCTGCTCGGTCGGGACCTCGGTCGGCGGTGGCAGCGGCGTGCAGACCTCGGTCGGCGCGAAGCTTCCGCCCCAACTCTTGCCGAACGGCACAAGCCGGCCGTCGAAGAAGTAGGTCACGGCCGTATCCCGCGGCCCGCCCTTGGTGCCCGCGCCCCTGGCCGCCCGGGCCGCCCATTCCTGGGTGAATGGCTGCCACTCCGGGTGTGCGGTCTCGACCTGGCTGAAGTCGAGGTAGCCATGGGTGGCGATGGGTCCGGCGCAGCCCTCCTGCCACAGCTGGCCGGTCGATTCATCGATGTCCTTGGCCGCGTGGATGTTGTCCTGCTTCGTTGGGACCGTGCCCTCGATGAACAGCTCGGTCACGGTCTTCTCGGTGTACGGACCCGGCAGCAGGCCGCTGTAGGCATCCACCTCGGCGCTGACGAGGCCGGCCGGCTGCTTGAACTCGGCGATCGGCATGCCCCGGCTGACCTCGGTCATGATCTTCGACCAGAACGGCGCCGAGCTCGCGACCGAGGTGATGTCGGCGACCGCGGTGGCATCGGAGTTGCCGAGCCAGACACCGACCGCCAGGGCGGGCTGCAACGGATCCTCGGGCGCGGCGAGATAGCCGAAGGCGTCGATGTCCTTGTTCTCGTCCGTCGTCCCGGTCTTGTAGGCAGCGGGTCGGCGGGTCCCGTCAGTGTCGAGGATCTTCCAGGCTGCCCAGTAACGGTTGACGCTGTCGATCGTGTTGCCCTCGAGGATGTCGTTCATCAGGAACGACGCCTGCTCGCTCGCCACCCGCGTGCCCTGGGACAGGTCGCCGGGCAGTGGCCAGACGACCTCGTTGTCCGCATCCCGGATCTCGACGAGGTACGTGCGCGGGACGAGCGTACCGGAGTTGCCGATCGCGCCGAACGCGGACAGCAGGTCGATGAGGTGAATCTCCAGCGTCCCGATGCCCATCGACGTCACGGGCACCGCCTCGGGCGTGAACTCCAGGCCGAACGTCTTGAACTTCTCGAAGAGGTGGTCGAAGCCGTTGATGAAGCTGGCCTTGATCGATGGGATGTTCAGCGAGAACTGGAGGGCTGGACGCATCCGCACCGGACCCCGCTCGAGCTTGTCCGCGTCGGCTGGGGTGTACGGACTGCCACGCCCGCCGCTGAAGTCCGTCACGACGTCCATGAACATCGTGGCCGGGGTGATCGTCTTGTCGTCGAGGCCGGTGATGTAGTTGAGGGGCTTGATCGCCGACCCCGGCTGGCGGAAGCCGTCGCCCATGACGTCGTACTGGGGCTGGAACTGCACGTCGCCGTTGAGGTCGTAGTAGCCCGCCGAGCCCGTGTAGGCGAGGACCTGGCCGGTCCGGTAGTCGATCACCGCGGCGGCGCTGTTGTTGATGTCCTTGCCCCGCAGGCCGAAGACCCACTCCCCGTCGTCGGCGCTGATGCCGAGGCTGTCGAGGACCTCCTGCGTGCCGGCTCTGGTCTCCATGAGCGGAGCCCGGCCGGCCGCGCGGGCCCACTTGTCGACGACCTGCTGCATGTCCCAGTTGAGGCTGGTGATGATCTTGTAGCCGCCGGTGTCGACCAGCTCGCAGGCGTCGCGCGACTCGAGCCCGCACAGGATCTCGCCCAGCTGCTGGCGGACCTGCCAGACGAAGTGCGGTGCCTTCCAGGGCGCGAGCCCCTGCGGCGACAAGATCACCGGCTCCTTAATCGCCGCCTCGTATTCGCTCAGCTTGTGCTTGGAGCCGGACAGGACGCTCCGCGTCTCCATGAGCTTCAGGACCTGGTTGCGGCGGACGACGATCTCGGCGGTGGCGGGGACCACGGCCTGGGCGCTGCCGGCTGGGCAGCTGCCGTCCGTGCCGAGCTCGACCGTGCACTGCTGCACGGCGTTGCGGGCCAGGTCGAACTTCGTCGGCGACTGGGGGATGGCGGCCAGGATCGCGGCCTCGGCGAGGGTCAGGTCGGCAAGCGCCTTGCCGAAGTAGGACTCGGCGGCGGCCTTGATGCCGTAGCTCTGGTTGCCGTAGAAGTTCTGGTTGAGGTAGGCGGTGATGATCTGTTCTTTGCCCGTCTCGCCGGGGAAGGCCTGCGTCAGCCGGATCGACTGGATGATCTCGCGCAGCTTGCGGTCATAGACTGACCCCTCGAATGCCTTCTCGGGCAGGAGCCTGGCCCGCACCAGCTGCTGGGT
>DASQFM010000242.1:0-10962 GCA_035633135.1 Candidatus Eiseniibacteriota bacterium | reverse complement strand
GAGGGAGAGAAAGGGGATCGACCGCCATGGGAGTAGATCCGGAGGTACTCGCAGCGGCGATCGCCGAGGCCGAACGTGTCCTCGCCTTCCATGCCGCGGCTGGACACCAAGCGTGTCTCTATTGACCCCCAAACTGACCCCCGAGCCCGTGCGACGGGGTGGATACCTTGGACGTAGTATTACGCCCTGTACGCTCGCGAGGAGCTGCGAACGGAGCTCGGGACGAAATGGCATTCAGAAGGTCCGGGGTTCGAACCCCCGTAGCTCCACCAGTCCTCGACCTTCTTATCGGGTAGCCGGGGCGCGTGCAGCGCCGCGGCTACCCTGAGACCCCTTGCCGAGCGGCGAGGGGTCTTTCATTCATCGGAGCAGCTGATCGTGAGCCAGACCGCGGAACCACAGGCACGGACCCGGATCGAGCGGTATGACGCCGCCTCGATCGAGCCGCGCTGGCAGGCGCGCTGGGACGAGCTGGGGCTCTACCGGACCGACCTCCACGACGACAGCCGGCCCAAGTTCTACCTGTTGACGATGTACCCCTACCCATCGGGCGACCTGCACATCGGCCACTGGTACATCAAGACGCCGACCGACGCGATCGCCCGCTACCACCGGATGCACGGCGAGAACGTCTTCCTGCCGATCGGCTTCGATGCCTTCGGGCTGCCGGCCGAAAACGCCGCCATCAGGAACAACATCAACCCGCGCGACTGGACGATGGCGAACATCGAGAACATGCGCCGCCAGCTGCGGTCGATGGGCGCGACGTTCGACTGGGAGGCCGAGGTCGTCACCTGCGAGCCGGACTACTACCGCTGGAACCAGTGGTTCTTCCTGAAGTTCCTGGAGGCCGGCCTCGCCTACCGCGCGACCTCGGCGGTGGACTGGTGCCCGAACGACGGCACCCTGGCGCGCGAGCAGGTGGAGGGCGCCGACCGGCACTGCTGGCGCTGCGGCGCCAAGGTCGAGAAGCGCGACCTGCCGCAGTGGTACCTGCGGGTGACCAACTACGCCGACGAGCTGCTGGACTTCACCGGCCTCGACTGGCCTGAGCCGATCAAGACTCAGCAGACGAACTGGATCGGCCGGTCCGAGGGCGCCGAGCTCGTCTTCACCACGGCGCCCGACGACCACCAGCCCGGCGGACACGAGCTGCGCGTCTTCACGACCCGACCGGACACGCTGTTCGGGGCGACGTTCATGGTCCTCGCGCCCGAGCATCCCCTGGTCTCGACGCTGGCGGCCCCCGAGCGGCGAGCCGAGGTCGAGGCCTACGTCACCAAGGCCCGCGCCGAGACCGAGATCGAACGCCTCTCGACAGACCGAGAGAAGACCGGCGTCCCGCTGGGCGCCGACGCGATCAACCCGATCAACGGTGAGCGGATCCCGATCTGGATCGCCGACTACGTGCTGGCCGGCTACGGGACCGGCGCGATCATGGCCGTTCCGGCTCACGACGAGCGTGACTTCTCGTTCGCGAAGCGCTTCGGGCTGCCGATCCGGCGGGTCGTGGCCCCGCTCGGCACGATCGCCGACGACGCCGTCGACGATGCCTACGTGGCTCACGCGGCGGGAGAGACGCTGGTCAACTCCGGGCCGTATGACGGCCTGCCGGCAGATATAGCCGGCCAGCAGATCGTCGCCGAGCTGGCGAAAGACGGCCGTGCCCGGACCACCGTGACGTACCGGCTCCGCGATTGGTTGATCAGCCGCCAGCGCTATTGGGGAACGCCGATCCCGGTCATCTACTGCGAGGAGTGCGGGATCGTCCCGGTGCCCGACGAGGACCTGCCCGTCCGGCTGCCGGACAACGTCGACTACCGCGGCAGCGGCGAGAACCCGCTGGCCCGCGACGAGGCCTTCCTGAACGTCAAGTGCCCTCGCTGTGAGGGTCCAGCCCGCCGCGAGACCGACACGATGGACACCTTCGTGGACTCGTCCTGGTACTGGTATCGCTACCTGTCGCCGGAGAAGTCAGGCGGGCCAGTCGATGCCGGGTTGGTCCGGCGCTGGACGCCGGTCGACCAGTACACCGGCGGCGCGGAGCACGCGGTCATGCATCTGCTCTACGCCCGCGAGTTCACCAAGATGATGCGCGACGTCGGCGTCATCGAGCAGGACGAGCCCTTCAAGCGGCTGTTCAACCAGGGCCAGATACTCGGCGCGGATGGCGAGCGGATGAGCAAGTCCCGCGGCAACGTCGAGGACCCCGACGAGCTGGTCAAGCGGTTCGGCGCCGACACGATTCGCCTGTTCCTGATGTTCATGGGGCCATGGGATCAGGGTGGCCCCTGGAGCCCCAGTGGGATCGGCGGCGTGCACCGGTTCCTGAACCGGGTGTGGGGCGTGACCCTCGATCCGCACCGTGTGGAGCCCGGCGACCCCGACGCCGGGCGGCTGCCTGCTGGTGAGGACTCGGCTTCGGCGGCCGCGGCGATCCGGATGGCGGCGCACCGGACGCTCCGCGACGTCACCGCCGATTACGAGGACTTCCACTTCAACACCATGGTCGCGAAGCTCATGGAGCTGACCAACGTCCTGGTCCGCTATCGCGGCTCGGCCGTGGCCGGCACGCTCGAATGGGACGAGGCCGTTCGGCTGCTGCTGCTGATGTTGGCGCCGGCGGCGCCGCACATCAGCGAGGAGCTGTGGTCGCGACTGCTCGCCGGGCGCGGTGAGCGCTGGGGGTCCATCCACACCGAGACCTGGCCTGCGGTCGACGCCTCGGCCATCGTCGAGGCCACCCGCGAGGTGCCGGTCCAGGTGAACGGCAAGCTCCGGGATCGGCTCGTCGTGCCGGCCGGCATCGACCCCGCCGAGCTGGAGCGGCTGGTCCTGGCCTCGCCGCGCGTTCAGGCCCACCTCGCCGGCCATGCGCCCGACCGCGTCATCCAGGCCGGTGGCGGTCGGCTAGTCAACGTCGTCGTCACGGACTAGCGGGGTTCGTCGGGCCGTGACCATGGACCAGCCGCTGAAGCCGGAGACCTGGGACGAGGTCCTGGCGCGCCACACGCCGGAGGTGCAGACCGCGGCGCACTCGATGCTCGGCCTGATCCTCGAGGAGCTGCCCGATGCCGTTGTTCGGTTCGATCGTGGCAACGGCCTCCTGGCGGTCGGCACCGGCAGCGGGATGCAAGACCTCTTGTTCGCGCTCATCCCCCACGCCGGCTGGCTGAACCTGCAGCTGGCCGATGGGGCGGTCCTCCCGAATCCCGACGGCCTCATTGAGGGCACCGGCAAGCGCATCCGCCACATCAAGATCCGCTCGGCCGAGGCTGCGAGCTCGCCGGCCGTCCGGGCCGCGGTCCGGGCCCAGATCGCCGCGAGGAATCCTCGGACCGATGGCTAGCGGGGCCTCGCCTCGGGCCTCGGAGAGCGAAAGCTAACACCCGCCCGAGGTTGCCGGGTCTACGCGACCGTCGCTTTCACCTTGGCGCGATGGCGCGCCGCCTTGGCCCGGTTGCCACAGGTCTGCATGTCGCACCAGCGGCGGCGGCCGGTCGGTGAGGAATCGAAGAACGCCCAGCGGCACTGGTCGTTGGCGCAGACCCGGAACCGGTCGGGTCGACCCGTCGCCAGCTCGACGGCGATCGTGTCCGCCACCCGGGCCAGGGCATCATCGACCGGCGACGGGGCATGCCGGTGGCCGACCCGGATCGCCCGACCGTCGAGCTCGAGGCGGGCCGGGGCGCGCGCTTCGAGCGTCTCGTTGACGACCCGGACGGCACCTGGCGCGGGCCGGCGATCGTCGATGACGGCCTCGACGACCTCGCGCAGGGCGGCCCGGACGTGGCGGATGTGCTCGAGGTCGCCGGCAGTCCACGCGCGTGCGGCGGGCCCATGGGTGAGGTCGCGGTCGGCGAACCAGGCCGCCGCGTCGCCCGGCCCCTGGAAGTGCTCGACGAGCTGGCCGTCATCGAGGTCGAGCGTGTTGATGAAGTCGAGCGCCGTGTCGAGCTCGAGGGGGTGCTGGTGGTCGGATTGATGCGCTGTTGTCATGCTGCTAACCATTCTACATGGGTTGACAGGTTACGAGCAAGCGGGTAGTCTTCAGCAGTAACCTGAAATGCGTCAGAAAGCGGTTACATCCCAGTTCCGGAGGTCCCAGATGGACGCGATTGCAGCCCTCACCTTCTTCGGTCTCTCGATGGGTCTCTTCGGGCTCCTCGGTGCGGCCGCCGCCCTTTGGGGCGCCGATTCGCGCCCGACGATCGGCGACGACCACGCGCGCTGAGCCGCAAGACCCGAATCAACCCCGCACCTGACCCCGGAGACGCCGCCATGAACCACTTCTCGACGCAGAACCTCGTTCACGACCACATCGACGACCTCCTTCGTGAGGCCGAGGCAGCGCGGCTCGGTCGCCTGGCCCGACCCGTCGACGGCGTGACTCCGTCGATGTGGCGCCGGTTGCTGGGACGTGGGGTCCGTGGCCTCAGCTTCGCGCTGGGTGTCGCCTCGACTCGCCTCGATCCCACGCTCGATCGCAGCGGCCTGGCAGAGCGAACGCCGCTCCGGGCCTGACCCGTCGTCGTACCGTATGCCGGTGATGGACCCTTCCTCGACGGTGCGCGGCCTCGCCGCGACGAGCTGGGGCCCGGGTCGGATCGACCTCTTCTGGGTCGACGACGACCGGGGTCTCTGGCATCGGGCCTTTGCCGGCGCAGGCTGGCTCGAGCCTGAATCCCTCGGCGGAACGCTCGCGTCGGGACCTGCGGTGACTGCCTGGGCCGAAGGCCAGATGGAGGTCTTCGCCGTCATGGACGACGGCCAGCTGTGGAACCGCTATTGGGATGGCACTGGCTGGCATGGCTGGGAGTCGCTCGGCGGCGAGCTCGATGGCGGCGTCACACCGGCGGCGTCGTCCTGGGGGGCCGATCGCCTCGATGTCTTCGCCCGCGGCCGCGACGGCACGACCTGGCATCGCTGGTGGGAGGGCACCCGATGGGTGCCCTGGGAGCCGCTGGAATAAGCAGGCCATAACCGCGCCCCGGTAGATTCCGAGCCGACGTCCCGTCCGACGAAGTGCCCCGACGCGCAGGTTTGCACGATTGCTCCTGTTCCGGCAGGCTCGGCCACGTCCGCTCGGGCAGGTGGGCTCCGAGGCCGAGGGACCGCGCGCGGAACTCAGTGAATTGGGCATCCGGCTCCGGAACCGGTCAGGCCGTGCACAGCGTTTCTAAGCGGGACCTGGTCCAGAAACGCTCGGGGCTTACGCTGCCCCGCCCTGGGCAAGCTCGCGTTCCGCGACTGCCTGGGCGTAGACGAGGGCCAAGGCAGCGGCCGGACGCCGGTAGCCCGTCGGGCTCCACGCGAGCGCGACTCGGAACAGCGGGGCGTTCTCGATCGCGACGATGGCTACCGCCCGGCCGACGCCCTCGATGGCCGTCCGCGGGAGGATGACCCCGCCGATCCCGATCGAAGCGTAGGCGACGGCTGCCGCGATCTCATTGGTCTCGAGAATGACCTCGGGACTGACTCCTGCCGCTGAGAGTACGTACTCGGTTGTCCTGCGAAGCGAGGTCTCACGTCGGCCCATGATCAGCGGCACGTCGGCCAATCGCGCGATTGGGATCGTCCGCTCCCGGGCCAACAGATGACCCGATCGAACCGCGAGGACCACTGGCTCCTCTCGGATTGTGATCGTCTCGAGGTCGCCGAGGTCGAAGGGTAGGGCCATACCGAGGACCCCGAAATCGAGCGTGCCGGCCCGCAACTCCTCGACGGCCGCCGGCGTGGGGAGCTCGACGATCGACAACCGGATAGCCGGATTGGCGACGACGAAGTCCCGCAGGAGCCCCGGCAAAGCCGGGTCAAGGTGATACCAAATCGACGCCCGGACGGTCCCGCGGAGGGCACCTGCGAACTCGGCCATCTCCTCCGCGACGCCCTCGACCTCGCTCAGGATCCTGGTCGCTCGGGCGGCGAAGGCGATACCAGCGTCGGTCGGCGTGACCCGTCGGCTCGTTCGATCGAAAAGCCGTACCCCGAGTTCTCTCTCGAGCTGGCGGACCGCGAGCGATAGCGCCGGCTGGGCGACGTGGAGCTCCTCGGCTGCGCGTGTAAATCCACCCAAGCGGGCGACCGCGACGACGTAGCGCAGCTGGCGCAGATCCATTCGCCTGCACTATAGATCTGAGGTCAACCATGTCTTGGACATGAGGCTTTCGGCTCGTGCAACCTACTGCCGAAGCCCACGATCCCGGTCCCCCAGCACAGGTGCCAAGCCCGCGCACATGCCCCCGCTTCGCGCTCATCCGGCTCGCCTCTCCGCGAAGATCCTCCGGACCGCCCTCGACCAGGCCGTCGATGCCATCGTCATCGCCGATGCGACCGGCCGGATCGTTTATGCAAATCCGGCGACCGAGCCACTCGTCGGCCAGCCTGCAATCGACCTCATCGGCCGACATTTCGTGGTCGCCGTCCCCGAGGGCGACCACGCCGGCTCGTACGAATCGGCCTCCGAGGCGCTCGGCGAGGGACGAAGCTGGTCGGGGGTTCGTGTCGTCCGGAGGACGGAAGGATTGCACGTCGAGGTCGATCTCGTCGTGTCGCCGGTTCGCGAGAGCTCGGGAGACGTGACCCACGTCCTCTCGATCGGTCGCAGTCGGCGAGGCGCAGCCGATGGCGCGATCCTTGCCGGTCCGGCGGTGCCCCGTATGCCCCACGGGCCGAGACCACGGGCAGCCGAGCCGGAGCAACGCCACCGGACATCCGGGTCAAGCGCCGACGTCAAGGCGGAGATCGAACGGATCATCCGCGACCGGACCTTCCGCGCGATCTTCCAGCCGATCGTGACGCTGGCGGATGGGGTGATCCTCGGCTACGAGGGCTTGACCCGCTTCGACGACGACTCCCCGCCGGAGGCTCGCTTTGTCCAAGCCGCCGATTGCGGCCTCGGACTCGACCTCGAGCAGGCGACGCTCGAGACCGTTCTCGTCGCCGCCGGCGACCTTCCGGCCGGTGGGTTCCTCAGCATCAACGTCTCACCCGCCCTCGTCCTCGAGGGTGTGCGGCTCAAGCAAGCATTGAGCGATGCGCCTCGGCCCGTCGTGCTGGAGATTACCGAGCGCGAGCGGGTAGACGACTACGCCGAGCTCCGAGCGGCGATCGCGCGCATCGGGGTGCCGCTCCGGTGGGCGATCGACGACGCCGGCGCGGGCTTCGCGAGCCTCCGCCACATCCTCGAACTTCGACCGCAGTTCGTGAAGCTCGATCGCGGCCTCATCGCCGGTATCGCTCTCGATCCGATCCGCCAAGCGCTCGCTGTCGGACTCCTCCATTTCGCGACCGCCCTCGGGACGACGCTCATCGCCGAAGGCGTCGAGACGGAGGCAGAACGGGCCGCCTTGAACGCGCTCGGCATCTCGACCGGGCAGGGCTTCCTCTTCGGCACCCCCGGCCGCGCCGGCGGCCGCGAGGGCTGACGCCGCCCCCACAGGTTCAGACAGTCACGTCCTCAGGGCTGCTCGCGCCTCAATTCCAACGAATCCTGCCCACGCCGCTCTGCCAGCCGCTCAGGGCCGAATGGCGCTCCCATGCCCGACCCGGGTCACCGTAGGCACAGCACCCAACGCCGAGCTGCCTCGGCGCCGGCGCCCAGGTGGGCGATAAGTGCCGAATAAGCTGTCGCGAGTAGGGTCGTCTTCGACGTTCCGTCCGACGAAGTGCCCCGACGGACGGGACGTTTGTCGTTGCCCCGCCCGTTCGATCCGCCGGACGAGGCCCGATTGGACCAGCCGTCCGCGCCGTGGCGTGTCTTCGACGAACCGAGCAAGAGCCAGGCACCCGCCAGCGGCGCCGAGGCTGCGACGGGGCCTGCTCCGGACTGGCGCCCGACGGTGCAGCCGGGCGTGATCGTGGCCCTCGCGGGCGCCGCGCTGCTGGTTGTCCTCGCGGTGATCCTGGCGGTCGGCGGCATCGGCGGGTCGGTCGCGGTCGACGCAGCCGGCGAGCCCGGCGCGGACGCCTCGATCACCGCTGGCGACGCGTCGGGACCGGAGATCGTCGTCGCTGTGGCCGGCGGCGTCGCAAGGCCGGGGGTCTACCGGCTCGCGCCCGGATCGCGCGTCGCGGACGCCATCGCGGCCGCCGGTGGCTTCGGACCGCGGGTGGCAGCCAGCCGAGTTGACGCCGAGCTCAACCTCGCGGCAGTGCTCCGCGACGGCGAACGGATTGCCGTTCCATCGCGGGACGATCCAGCCGCGTCGGCGGGCGGGGCGGGCGGAGCCGCCGTGTCCTCGGGCGGCACTGGCTCCCCGACAGGCGGCGGCAGCCTGATCGACCTGAATCGGGCCACCCAGTCGGAGCTCGAATCGCTGCCCGGCATCGGGGCCGTCACCGCCGCCAAGATCATCGCTTCGAGAGGCGAGGCGCCATTTCGCACGGTGGACGAGCTCCGCGAACGGAATCTCGTCGGCGAGAAAACGTTCCAGAAGATTCGGCCGCTCGTGACCGTGGGCTGAGGCAATGCCCGGCGCGGTCATCGTCGCCGTCGGTGCGGCACTGGCCGCACTGGCGATCGGACCCCTCGGTCCCCTCCCCGTCGGCCTCGTGGGTGCTGGCCTGATCCTGGCCGGCGCCGGCATCGAACTCGCAAGAGGACAGCCGCCACCGTGGCGATCGCCGGTACGGCGCGCCGGCACGCGGCCCCTCGACCGGTTACGGCTGATCCCGCTGGCCGTCGGAATCCTCGGCATCGCCATTCGCGGGCTCGCGCTGCCGGCCTCCTCGGGGCTGGCGCCGGCCCTGCCCGATGGAGCCGGTCCGTGGACGGCGGTCGTGCAGTCCGTCAGCTCCCCGCGAGGCGGGGCGCGGCCGGCCATCCTGGCGATTGAATCCCCAGCGCTGCGGGTCGCGGCAACCCTGCCCTGGTATCCGCTGGTGGTGCCCGGTGACCGAATCGAGACGAGCGGCCCGATTCGTCCGGCGCCGGAAGGCGACTACGCGGTCTACCTCCGGCGCATCGGCGCGGCGGGCACCCTCCGAGCGGCAGCAGTCACGGTCCTGCCCGCTCCAGCAGGCGCGCTGCGATGGCTCGAAGGCCTCCGGCGGGGGGCGGCGTCCGCCCTCGAGCGGGCGATCCCCGAACCCGAGGCGGGGCTCGCGGCGGGCATCCTGGTCGGCCTGCGCGACCGCGTCGATCGGCAGCTGGCGGCCGATTTCACCACCGCCGGCGTGAGCCATGTCGTCGCGATCTCCGGCTGGAACATCGCGATCGTTGCGACCTGCCTCGGGGCGCTGGCAGGGTCGCTCGGCCGGCGACGGCGATCGATCCTGACGGGCGCTGCGATCGTCGCGTACGTGCTGTTCGTCGGACCCTCGCCCTCGGTCGTGCGCGCCGGCGTGATGGCCGGATTCGTCCTCCTCGCGCGGGAGCTCGGGCGGCCGAGCCGTGCGGCGGCCGCGATGGGCTGGGCAGTCAGCGCATTGCTGCTCCTCGATCCGGGCTGGATCGACGACGCCGGCTTCCGCCTGTCGGTCCTGGCGACAGCCGGGCTGATGGCCTGGGGCAACCGGCTGACGGCGTGGCTCGCAGGATCCGCGCCGGGCCGCCTCCACGCCTGGCTGGCCGAATCGCTGGGGGTGTCGCTGGCCGCCCAGGCGGCCACGCTGCCGGTGATCCTGCTCGAGTTCGGCCGACTCTCCCTGATCGCGCCCGCGGTCAATCTCGTGGTCGTCCCGCTGGTGGCGCCGGCGATGGCCGCCGGAGCGCTCGCGCTGGCCGCAGGCGCCGTGTCGATGGCCGGCCTGCCGGCGGCCATCGGGATCGTTGGCGGCCTGCCTGCGTGGGTTCTCCTCGGCAGCATCGTCGGCGCCGTCAGGGTGGGCGCGAGTGTGCCGCTGGCAAGCGTGACGCTCGATCAGCCGTGGGACGGTGTTGCAGCCGGGGTCTCGGTGGTGGCGATCGCGCTCGGCCATCGCCTTGGTGGATCGCCCTGGGCATTCGTCCGAAGCCGTCATGGGCGTCCCGCCGGGGCGGCCCGTCGGCGCCAGCCACCGCAGCGCGGCGGCGGGTCAGGGGCTGCGCGACGGCGATCGAGCCAGCTGGCGGCGATCGCGGTGCTGGCCGCCCTCATCGGGCTGGGCCTGGTGGTCGCCCACCGACCCGACGGCGTCGCCAGGGTGGTCGTCCTGGATGTGGGCCAGGGCGACGCAATCCTCGTCGAGGGCGGTCGGGGTGGGCGAATGCTCGTCGATGGCGGCCCCGATCCGGGCCGCCTCCTCGTCGCCCTCGACGAGCGCCTTCCAGCATGGGACCGCCGCATCGACGTGGTCGTCCTGACCCATCCGCATGAGGACCATGTCGCGGGATTGGCACTCCTGCTCGCGCGGTACCACGTCGGACGCGTCTACGAGCCCGGGATGATCGGCCCGGGCTCGGGCTACGCCGCCTGGTCCCAGTCACTCGGGACGGGCTCGGTTCGGCACGGGCTCCTTGCCACCGGGGATCGCCTCGCGGTCGATGACGTCCGTCTCACGGTCCTGTGGCCCGATCCGGGGCAGGTCCCGGAGCGTCCGAGTGACGGTGGGACGGCCGTCAACAACGTCTCGATCGTCCTGCTCGGACAGGTGGGTGCTCGCCGCTTCCTGCTTGGCGGCGACATCGAAGAGGGGATCGACCCGCGGCTCCTGGCCCGCGGCCTGCCGAGCGTGGATCTCCTGAAGGTCGCCCACCATGGGTCACGCACCGCGAGCACTGCGGATTTCCTCGCGGCGGTGCGACCTCGCGTAGCGGTGGTCTCCGCCGGGGCTGGAAACCGATACGGCCACCCCACGCCGGCGACCTTGGAGCGCCTGAAGCGCGTCGCCCGCCAGACCTTCAGGACCGATCTCGACGGCAGCGTCGAGGTTCGATTCGACGGTGATGTGCTGCGCGTCTCGGTGTCAGGGCCGCGGCGAGCTGCGGACCAACCGATCGGCATGCAGGCTTCCGCGGCGGCACCGGTTCTGCCATCGGCC
>DASQFM010000241.1:0-13462 GCA_035633135.1 Candidatus Eiseniibacteriota bacterium | reverse complement strand
GCCGCCGGTGCCCGGCCGCGGCTCTTCACGCCCTCGTTTGCGACGCTCTCGGCAGCGGTCCTGGCGTTCTTCATCTCGAACGGGATGTTCCTGCCCGTCATCCCGCGCTACACGGCCGGGCCGCTGGGCGGCAGCGACGTTGCGGTCGGCATCGTCCTCGGATCGTTCAGCATCACCTCGCTCCTGACCAGGCCGATCGCCGGCCGCCTCGCCGACCGGCGTGGCCGGCGGGTGGTGCTCCTGGCCGGCGCGATCGTTGCCGTGGCGGCGAGCTTCGGCCACCTGGTTGCCGCGGATCTCGCGACGCTCATCGCGATGCGGCTCCTGCTGGGCGTCGGCGAGGCGCTCTTCTTCGTTGCGGGCATGGCGGCGGCGACGGACCTGGCCCCCGAGGAGCGGCGTGGTGAGGCCATCAGCCTCTTCTCCCTGTCGCTGTACCTCGGGGTGGCGATCGGGCCGGTCCTCGGCGAGCTGCTCCTGCGGCCGCTCGGGTACTCCGCCGTCTGGCTGGTGGCCGGTGGGATTGCCGTCCTCGCGGCGGTCATCAGCGTGTTCGCACCCGAGACGCTGCCGGCCGGCTCCCGGGCGACGGCGGCGACCGGGGCCCGCCTGGTCGATTCGCGCGGCATCGAGCCGGGCCTGATCGTGCTCTGCGGCGTGTTCGGCATGGGCGGTTATTTCGCCTTCATGCCGCTGCTGGGCGATCGGCTCGGACTCGACGGCGTCGGCGGCTACATGGCCGCGTTCGCGCTGGTGGTAGTGGTCCTCCGAATCGTCGGCGCGCGCCTGCCGGACCGGCTGGGCGCAGCGCGGCTGTCCGGTGCGGCGATGGTCGTGACCGCGATCGGGCTGGCCATCGCCGGCTTCTTCCCGACTGCGATCGGGCTGGCCGTGGCGACGGTCATCTTCGCCAGCGGCGTGGCCTTCACCTTCCCGGCGATCATGGCCCTCTCGGTGATTGGCGTTACCCCGGGCCAGCGTGGGGCGGTGATGGGCACGGCCAGCCTGTTCGTCGACGTGGCGTTTGGACTGTCGCCGGCGGTGCTCGGCCTGCTCGCGACCGTCACGGGCTACCCGGCGACGTTCCTGGTGTCGGGCGTGATCGCGGCGATCGGGGCAGCCTGGCTCCTGATCCGCCGTCCGGGCGCTGCTAGGCTGTCGGCCGTGGGAGAGCCCGGGTGACGATCGACCACGTCTTCGTCGCGGGAGCAGGACTGATGGGCCACGGCGTCGGCCAGGTCCACGCCGCGATCGGGAAGCAGGTCGCGCTCTATGAGCCGGAGCTGGCCCGCGCCGAGGCCGGTCGGGAGCGGGTCGCCGCGAACCTCGATCGAGCCGTCGCGAAGGGTCGCCTGAACGCCGCGGAGCGCGAGGCGATCCTGGGCCGGATCGTCGCCACCAACGACATGAACCTCGTCCGGACGGCCGATCTCGTGATCGAGGCGGTCTTCGAGGACCTCGAGGTCAAGCGCCGGCTGTGGGCGGAGCTCGACGAGCGAGCCCCGGAACGAACGATCTTCGCGACCAACACCAGCTCGATCTCAATCGACGCCCTGGCCCAGGCGCTCGCTCCGGAACGGCGAACGCGGTTCGTCGGCATGCATTTCTTCAGCCCGGTCCCGGTCATGCCGCTCGTCGAGCTGATCCGCGGCGTGCGCACGACCGACGAGACCGAAGCGACGATCCGGAACCTGACCGGCGAGCTCGGGAAGCAGCTGATCGTCTCGGCCGACCGGCCGGGCTTCATCGTGAACCGGATCCTGATGCCGTTGCTGGCCGAGGCGATGCGGACCTACGAGGAGGGGACCGGGTCGGCCGACGACATCGACACCGGCGCAAAGGTTGGGCTAAACCATCCGATGGGGCCGCTCGAGCTGGCCGATTTCATCGGGCTCGACGTCTGCCTGAACGTGATGAAGGTCCTTCACACGGGGCTCGGGCAGGAGCATTTCGAGCCGCCCAAGGTGCTCGTGGACCTGGTCGCGGCCGGCCATCTCGGACAGAAGACCGGGCGCGGCTTCCACACCTATCCGCGGCCTGCGTGACCCGCGCGGCCTGCGTGACCCGCGCGTCCAGCCCGCCCGCGCCGGCGCCGTGACGGGCTCCCGCACCGACAGCGGCGGCTTCACGGCCGAAGAGCGCCTGTTGCGCGACACCGCCCGCGACTTCGCCCAACGCGAGGTCGCCCCCAGTGCCGTCGAGCGCGATGAGACGGAGCGCTTCGACCGTTCGATCTTCGGGCGGATGGGCGAGCTGGGACTGACCGCTGCGCCGCTGCCGGAGTCGGTCGGCGGCGCGGGCTTCAGCTACCTCGGCTGGACGCTGGTCATGGAGGAGCTCGGCGCGGCCGACATGGCCTCGGCCGTGATGCTGTCGGTCCACATCCTGTCGCAGCTGCCCGTCGCGACCTTCGGCTCCGAGGAGCAGATCGGCCGCTGGCTGGGGCCGATGCTGGCCGGCGACGCCCTCGGTGCCTTTGCCCTGACCGAGCCGACCGCAGGCAGCGACGCCGCCGCCCTTCGAACCCGGGCCACGCGGACGGGCGACTCCGGCTACCGGCTCGACGGGACGAAGATCTGGATATCCAATGCGCCGGAGGCAGATCGCTACCTGGTCTTCGCGACCGTGGACCCGTCGCTGGGGCCGAAGGGGATCTCCGCGTTCCTGGTGGAGAAGGGGACGGCCGGTTTCACCTTCGGCGCCCACGAGAAGAAGATGGGCATCCGGTCCACTCCCGCCGCGGAGCTGATCTTCGACGGCGCGACGGTGCCTGCCGCGAACCGGCTCGGCGAGGAGGGCGAGGGCTACCGGATCGCGCTGTCAGCCCTCGCGGAGGGCCGGATCTCCATCGCCGCCGCCTGCGTCGGGATCGCCCGGTCCGCGCTGGAGCAGGCGGCCGCCTATCTCCATCAGCGCAAGGCCTTCGGCGGGCCGCTTGCGGATCAGCAGGGCCTCCGGTTCATGGTCGCCGAGATGGCCCGCGACGTCGCGGCCGCGCGGGCGCTGACCCATGAGGCCGCCCGGGCGAAAGATCGCGGCGAGCCGATCGGCGAGGCGTCCTCGCTGGCGAAGTGGACCGCCTCGGACACGGCCATGAAGGTCGCCACCGAGGCGGTGCAGCTCTTCGGCGGGAGTGGCTACTCCCGCGAGACGGGCATCGAACGGCTCATGCGCGACGCCAAGGGGGCCCAGATCTACGAGGGCACCAACCAGATCCACCGCTTGATCGTCGCGGACGCGGTGCTGGATCGCGCCCGCGGCTAGCTGCGCCGCGCGGGACACCTCCCCTTTCCCATCAAGGCCGTCCCAAGCTTCGTCGACGCCCGCCGGATCGGATGTCGCTCTCAATCTCTTGCTCGACGCCCGTATGCTCATCACGTGGAGGGCGCTTTCGTCGGCCGCGCGAGGGAGCTCGACGCGCTCGCCGCGACGATCGAGCGCCGTGGTGGCCCGGGGACGGCGGCTTCCATCGTTGTCGGGGCTCCTGGCACCGGCAAGAGCCGCCTGCTGGCAGAGGCCGCGGCACGTGCCCGCGTCAAGCATCGCTTCTGGATGGCCGGCTACGAAGCGGAGCGCCACGCACCGCTGGCGGCTGCGGGCGGCCTTCTACGGGCGTTGGGCCGAACCGCGGTCGGCGGCGACCTCCTGGCCGACCTGCTCGATCACGCGCCAGCTGACGGTGACTCGGCCCTGGACCCATTGCGCGTGCTTGAGGCCGCGAATCGCTCGTTGGCCGCCTTGCCGTCGGTGTTGATCGTCTTCGACGATGTGCATTGGGCCGATCCGCTTTCGGTGACCCTTTGCCATTACCTGGTCCGCGCCGCCCACGAGGACGGTCGCGCTCTGACGTTTCTCGCCGCGGGACGACCCTCGCACGCGCTGAGCGAGTTCGCCTCATCCCTGGGACACGTGCTGCCCGCAGCCTCGCTCACCGTCCTTGAGCTTGGCGAGCTGCAGCGCGAGGAAGGAATCCGGCTGGCGCGGACACTCGCGCCAAGTCTCGGCGATGCGGCGGCCGAGCGGATCTGGCAGCGTGCCGCCGGCTCGCCATTCTGGATCCAGGAGCTTCTCCGTTCAGGCATCGAGGAATTGGAGGCGGGGCGGCTCGTGACCGCGCGCCTCGGCGGGGCGAGCATGGATGCCGGGATGCTCCTGGCATTGCTCGCCGTGGCCGCCCGGCCGCTCGCTCTCGCTGAGGTTGCGAAGCTCGAGGGTTGGCCGAGCGACCGCGTCGGGCAGGCGACGAAGGAGCTGGTGGATCGGGGCATTGCCGTTGCCGCGGCAGGGACCGTCCAGTTCGCACATGACCTGATCCGGGCTGCCGCCGAAAGCCAGGTGTCCGACGAGACGCGCCGTGCTCTGCACCGCCGCCTGGCGGGCTGGCTCGAGGCGGAAGCAGGCGCCGATCTCCAGCTTCTCGCGCGAGCACTCGAGCACCGGATGGCAGGGGGCCTCGCCGTCCTCGATCTGGCCCACCGGATCGCGGCCTCCCCGAAGCGCCGACTGCTGGGCAGCCAGGGGCTCCAGCTTCTGGAGCGGCTCGCCGACGCAAGCCGGGACGCGGGCGAGGCCACCTTGGACCTGGACGAGAAGGTGGCTGCGCTCTCGGCGGAGCTTGGAGATCATCACCGCGCCCTGGCCAACTTCTCGCGGGTCGCCGAATTCACGGTTGAACCGAGCCGGAGGGCAAGGTCGCTGCTCGCCGCCGCCCGCGCCGCAGCCGCGCTCAGGCGTATCGATCTGGCTCATGACCTGCTCGACCGTGCCCGGCGCAGTGCCGAGAGCGATGAGGGCCTCCTGCTGGAGATCGACGCTCAGCGCGCATCCATCCGGCTGTGGCTGGAGGCGCGGACCCCGGAGGGCCGGACTCTCGGCCGCGAGGTGGCCGCTCGGGCGCGGGAACTCAAGCGGCGAGCCGGGGGGATCGAGGGCCTGGAGGCCAAGCAGCTCGCCGGCGTTGTGGAGGCGCTTCGAATCGATTCGGAGTCGGCGATGCAGCTCGGAGAGATGGACGCCATGCTCGTCGCCGCGGAGGAGCTCGTCGACGCCTCTCGCGGGCTCGGGGAAGAGGCGTGGCTGGCGAGCCGGGTGACGCTCGCGGATGCGCTCGAGCAGTCGAGACGGCTGGGCGAGATGCACGATCACGCGAGGGCGGTCTGGGACGAGGCTCGGCGGCGGGTGCTGCCGAGCCTGGCCGCCGATGCCGGCTTCTATCTTGCCTGGGCGCTGATGCATGTCGGCAGGATGGCCGAGGCCGAGGGGGTGGCGCTCGAGGCCGCTGAGCTTGTCGGGCGAATCGGCGACATTCCGCGAGGCCGCCATCGAATGGCGCTCCTCACGAGCGTCATGGCGATCCTCCGCGGGCGCTGGCAGGAGGGCGTCGTCGAGCTAGCCCGCGAGGCCGAGGCGGAGCCCAATCCCCATCCGCGGATCATCTTCCACTGCGAGCGCGCAAAGTGGCTCGCGCGGATTCGCGGCGAGGCCTCCGGAGATGAGGTCTTCGGAGCCCTAACCGAGGCCCGCGCCTGCGCAGATGCGGCTGGCTGCCCTCGCTGCCTGGGCGAGCTGCGGTTGGCGCAGTCTGAGGCGCTGGCCAGGGTCGGCCGCACGGACGAGGCGCGGCGCGCCCTGGCGGAGTGTGAGCCCGACGGGCGCTGGATCGCCGCTGCCTCGATCGTGCGCCGCCGCGCAAACGGGCTCATCCGCGCCCTCGAAGGGGACCAGCGCGGCGCGGCAACCTCACTCGAGGAAGCGCGGGCGGAGGCCGAGTTCGGCGGCTTCGTGCTGGAGGAGATGTGGACGCGGGTCGATCTTGGAGTCGTGCGGGCCCGGCTCGACCGGGACGCCGGGATAGAGGTTCTACGTGGTGTCGCCGCAGATGCCAATCGCTTCGGCGTCGTGGCGCTACGGCAGCTAGCGCAAGCGAGCCTGCGACGCCTCGGCGTACGGACGTGGCGGCGCGGCGTCGGCGGGGGGGCGCTCACCCACCGCGAGCGCGAGCTCGCGTACCTGGTGGCGGTGGGCAAGAGCAACCCGGAGATTGCACAGGCGATGTTCCTGTCGCGCAAAACCGTGGAGCGCCACGTCTCAAACATCCTGGCCAAGCTCGGAGCGCGCAACCGCACCGAGCTTGCAGGCCGTGTCGCCGAGCTCGCGGCGCGGGAGCCCGGGATCGAAATGGCGGGACCTCCCCGATGATCTGAGTGCTGCAACCGGCCTACGTTCGGATCACGGATCTAGACGGACCGGGAGGTGGCACAACGTGAACAGCTATTCGTCCGAGTTTCTCGCCCGAGAGAGGATCTCAGATATGAAGCGTGAGGCCCGCGCTGACCAGCTGGGGCCACAGGCTGAGCCGGCGCCGCCGTCGCGCCCGCGGCCGCAGTTGTCATCCGTGGCACGGTTCGTCCGTTCGGCGCTGCGGCGGACGCGGCGCGCCGCTCGGGTAAGCCTGTAGCGGGCGGGCGATCGGGCCGCCGCACCTGGGATTGTTCAGTGCGCGCTGGCAGGCGCCCTGGCGCGGCCGGCCCGGGGCCTGATGAGGCGGTACAGCTGGCGCTGCCCGGGCATGCCCTTCAGTGCATGGAGCCCCGAGTCCATGAAGTCGAGCCCGGTGCCGTCGACGAGCTCGCGAACGGTCGCCGAGACCCAGACCTCGTCCGGCTCGGCGAGCGCCATGATCCGCGCCGCCGCATGGACGGCCAAGCCGCGGACGTCGCCTTGCGTCAGCTCAACCTCGCCGCTGTGGACCCCCGCTCGCAGGCGGATCCCAAGGGGCTTGACCGTGTCGCTGAGTGCGGCAGCCGCCCGCACCGCGCGCTCGGCGCTGTCGAACAGCGCTATCGCGCCGTCGCCGGTGGTCTTGACGAGCCGGCCGTCGTGCTGGTCGATGACCCGTTCGGCCAGCTCATTATGGCGGCCGACGATGTCCCGCCAGGCAGCCGGGCCGTGGGCGACCGCATGGGCTGTCGAGTCGACGATGTCGGTGAACAGGATCGTGGACAGCATCCGCCGGCCGGTGGCGGGCTGAGCGCGCCCGTAGTTGCGCATCGCCTCGAAGTCCACGGATACCCAGGGCTCATCCCCGATCACCCAGGCATCGTGGCCCGGCGGGATCTCGAACACGTCGCCGGGCCCGATCTCGAGCTCGATCCCGTCGCGCATCTGGACCCGGACCCGACCGCTCAGCGTCACGCCGAGATGATGGAACTGGCAGGTGTCCGTGCCGGCGATCGGTTTGACGTCCACCGACCAGCGCCAGCCCGGCTCGTAGCTGAGGCGGCCGACCACCCGGTCATCCAGCTCGACCACCTCGATATGGCCGTGCGGAATCTCCCGGACGTCGTCCGGGTCCGTGAACTGTCGCCGCTGCAGTCGAGCCATCCCGGGAAGCCTTCGCTGGTCTCAGCTCACCTCGAGCTCGAAGGTGACTGGGATCCGTCGCTCGAACGTGTCGCCGACCGGTGAGGCCTCGAGGGCCGATCGGATCTCGGCGAGCTGTTCCGGGGTCGCGCTTTTCGTCTTGAGTCGGGCCGTATACGACGCGCGCTGGTAGCCGGATCCCTCCTTGGCCTCGACGCCGAGATAGCGCGCCACGTTGAAGTAGCCCTGCGCCTCGATCGTCAGCTCCTCGATCTCGAGGCCGAGCAGCGCGGCGCGGTTCACGATGACCTCGACGTCGCACGCGGCGAGCGCCCGCAGCAACATGCCCATCGCGCTGGGATCGTCGTCGCCGCCCATATAGACGGGCGGACCGCCGAGCGTCGATACGACTTCGGCGCGCGTCCCGCCGACCCACCGCGCGATGACCGTCGGTTCCCGATCCGCGCGCGTTGCGTCCGCCTTGACTGAATCGATGTATTCCCGCAGCTGATCGGCGTCCACGCCGTTGAGCTCAGTCCCAGGTCCCGTGGTGACCATGTCCCAGTCTCCTCCTGGCCAGCTCCGAGCTTGGCGGTCCCGGCCGCCGGTGCGGCGAGCCGACCCGAGTCGCCGTGGCATCGTAGCCCCGTCCGGCGATCGCGTCCGCGACCCGAGGCTATCCTGCGAAGCCTGCATTGGCTGATCAACCGAGGTGCGTGATGCTGAACGAGTTTGAGATCCACCCGAGCCTGGCGGCGTCGGACGTCGACCGGGCGCGGACCTGGTACGCAGAGAAGCTTGGGCTCAACCCGATCCTCGAGTACGAAGACCTCCTGAAATACACCATCGGTGACTCGGTATTCACCGTGTACGAGACCCAGTCGGCAGGCACCGCGAAGAACACGGTGGCGATGGAGAACGTTCCGGATCTGCGGGCCGAGGTGGCCCGCCTGAAGGCCCGCGGCGTGGTCTTCGAGGACTACGACCTGCCGGGGCTGTACACGGAAGATGGCATCGCGGACACGGGCGATGGCGGCCTGCTTGCGTGGTTCAAGGATTCGGAAGGCAACATCGTCGGCCTCGCGCAGTGGCCGGGCGACGATCGACCGCCGGGCATCACCGCGATGATCGCGGCAGCCGATCTCCCGCGCGCCAGGGCCTGGTATGCGGACAAGCTCGGACTGACGCCCGCGCAGGAGATGGAGGGCGCGCTGAACTACCGATCCGGTGCGAGCAGCTTCACGGTCTATGCGACCGAGTTCGCGGGCACGGCGAAGAACACGGTCGCTGTATGGCGAGTGCCGGACCTCGGCGCCGAGATGACCGAGCTCCGTGGCCGAGGCGTCGTCTTCGAGGACTACGACTTCGGCGACTGGCGAACGGTCGACGGCGTGATGACCGATCCGGAAGGCGGGCTTGCCGCCTGGTTCACGGACCTCGAAGGCAATGTCCTCGGTCTCGCCCAGGAAGGGAGCGCTCCCGTTTCCTGAATCGGCGGGGGCCCCGCTTCGGGATCGGCCTCCCGAGGCTCGGTGTAGATTGATTCGGTGACCCCGAACTCATCCGGCCCGAACGGCCACGTCTACATCGTTAGTGCGGCGCGCACGCCGATCGGCAAGTTCAACGGCGCCCTGTCCACGACGCCGGCAGTCGAGCTCGGCGGGATCGCGATCCGCGCCGCGGTGGAGCGAGCCGGGCTGCCGGACGGGACGCCAATCGACGAGGTGCTCATGGGCCAGGTCCTCCAGGGCGGGGCTGGGCAGGCCCCGGCGCGCCAGGCGGCCCTGCGAGCGGGCCTCGCCGAGACGACCTCGGCGACGACGATCAACCGGGTCTGCGGCTCCGGCCTCAAGGCGATCATGCTCGCGGCGGCCGAGATCAAGGCGGGCGACGCCGAGGTCGCCGTGGCCGGGGGCATGGAGAGCATGAATCTCGCACCGTACCTGCTCCCGGGTGCGCGCTTCGGCTATCGCCTGGGCGACGCGACTGTCGTCGATTCGACCGTCCACGACGGCCTTTGGTGCTCGATCGAGGGCTGCCACATGGGCACCCACGCCGAGCGGGTCGCGATCAGGGAGCACGTCAGCCGCGCGGACCAGGACGCCTTCGCCCTGCAGAGCCATCAGCGGGCCATCGAAGCGATCGACGAGGGCCGATTCCGCGATGAGACGGTCCCGGTCACGGTCCGCGACACGAAGGGCCGCGAGACGGTCGTCGATACCGACGAGGGGCCCCGCCGCGATACCAGCCTCGAGGCCCTCGCCCGCCTGAGGCCGGCGTTCGCCCTGCCGACCGGCGAGGATCGCGGCGACGCCGAGGTCGCCACGGTCACCGCGGGCAACTCGCCGGGCATCACCGACGGAGCGGCGGCCACAGTGGTGGCCAGCGAGCGAGCCGTCGAGCGGCTGGGGCTCAGGCCGCTCGCCCGGATCGTGGGCTACGCCCAGGCCGAGGTCGCCCCGAAGTGGCTGTTCCTCGCCCCGGTCGAAGGCGTGAAGAAGCTCCTCGCCAAGGTCGATCTGCCGATCGAGGCGTTCGACCTGATCGAGATCAACGAGGCCTTCGCGGCCCAGACGCTGGCCGACGGCCGCGAGCTCAGCTGGGACTGGGACCGGGTCAACGTCAATGGTGGGGCCATCGCCCTCGGCCACCCGATCGGCGCCTCGGGTGCGCGCGTGGTGGCTACCCTACTTCACGAGCTCCGCCGTCGCGAGGGCCGGTATGGTCTCGCTACGCTCTGCCTCGGCGGGGGTGGCTCCGTGGCGATGGCGTTCGAGCGGATGGCCTGAGGGAGGGGAGGGGACCAGATGGTGGACGACGGCTTCACCGTCCGGATCGAGCTCACTGCGGCCGATCTCCAGCTCGTCGGTACCGCCCTGGAGGTGCTCGAGGAGACCCTGGGCCACGACGAGGCCGAGGAGCTGGCCGAGGTCAAGGCACTCCTCGCCCGCCTGCCGAAGGTCGGGCCGCACGAATGATCGGCAAGGCGACCCGTTTGGTCCTGCCGTCCACGGCGGGCGCCGCCGGGGGCGAGGGCGCGGAGGGCTGATCCATCCCCGTGACCGCCCGAGGAGGGGCTGGCGGACGAGGAACCATCCCCCTGCGCCTCCGCGTGGGCGGAACCGGACATCGCCACGTGGGCCCCGAGCCGGCCCTCGTGGCTGCTATCGTCGCGACGCTCGACCGGGTCGCGATCGCCGCCGGCGGCACAGACGAGACCCCTGTCGCCATGACGGTCATGTCGGCGCTGGCGGAGGGCGCCGATCGGCTGATCGCCGGGGCGGTCCTCGCCAGGCCCGACGCCGAGCTGGAGGCAGCCCTCCCGGTGGCGCGTGCGGACTATCGCCGCGATTTCGACGACCAGGCCTCGCGCGCCGAGTTCGATGAGCTCCTGGGCCGCGCGGTCGAGGTGACCAACCTGCCCGTTGCGCCCAGTCGCGAGGAGGCCTACCAGCAGGCCGGCCGCTACGTGGTCGAGCGGTCGGACGTGCTGATCGCGATCTGGGATGGCCGGCCAGCCAGGGGAGTGGGCGGGACGGCCGAGGTCGTCGCCTACGCTCGGCAACGCGGCGTGCCGGTCGTGGCGATCGATCCGCGGGGCGGCATCGTGCTCGATGAGACGGATGCCGGGGTCGGTGGCCGCGCACGTCTAGAGTTGGCCCGCTACAACCGGGGATCGCTCCCGGGCGGTCGCTTCGAAGCCGAGATCCGCCGGAATACCTCAGCACGTCGGGCCGCCGCGGAGGCTGCGGGCGTCGCCGGCGCGCGGATCGATGCCCTGTCGGCCTGGCTGTGGCCGTACTACGTCCGCGCCGACATGCTTGCGGGCCGCCACCAGCGCTGGTACCTGCGTCTCGGCAGCGGGCTGTTCGTCCTCGCCGCGACGGCCGTGGCCGCCGCCGCCGGCCAGTTCCTGTTCATGCCCGAGTCGTCGCTGCTGGTCTGGCTGGAGGTGGGCCTCATGGTTGCCCTCCTGCTTGGCGTCGTCGTCGGCCGGCGGCTCCAGCTGCACGAACGCTGGATCTCCTATCGATTCCTCGCCGAGCGATTGCGATCGGCGTACTTTCTCGCCATCGCAGGGATGGGCAGCTGGAGGGAGGGCGGGCTCGAGCGGCTGCCCCTGAGCAAGGGGCCCCAGGATTGGCTCCGCCGTGCCTTCGCCGAGGTGTGGCGCCGGCGGCCACCAGATATGCCGCGCGACTCGGAGGTCGCGGGCGTTCGGGACTTCCTCGCCGAGGCCTGGATCAGGGAGCAGGAGGCGTACCACAGGCTCTCGAGCCGACGGAATGCTGACCGGCAGCGCGTGACCACGGCCGCCATCACCGCGTTGTTCGGTGCGACCCTCATTGCTGCGATCGGCCACGCCCTGCAGATCGGGCGTCACGAACCCGCCGAGGGCGCCGCGAACGTGCTCGTCTTCGCCGCGGTCGTCCTCCCCGCCATCGCCGCCGCGCTGGGCGGGATTCGTGCCCAGCGGGAGTACCACCGCCACGCCGAGCGATTTGCAGCCATGGCGCATCATCTCGCTGACGTCGCGTCACGGATGGCGGTCGCCCCCGACCTCGAGACGGTCCGAGCCGTGGCGTCGGCGGCCGAGGAGCTGATGCTCGAGGAGAGTCGCGACTGGTTCGTGGTCGTGCGGTTCCACAACTTCGAGCTCCACGTCTAGCGAGGGCGAGATGGCGGCGCGGGGGCGCGCTGCGTGAGAGATATGCGCGGACGAGGGCTGCCGATGGCCCACGACGTATTCATCAGCCACGCGGCCGAGGACAAGCCGACCGGCGACGCGGTCTGCGCCGCGCTCGAGGGCCGGGGGATCCGCTGCTGGATTGCGCCGCGCGACGTCACGCCGGGGATCGCCTTCCCGGAGGCCATCATCACGGCGATCAATGCCAGCCGGGTGATGGTCTTGGTCTTCTCCTCGCGCTCCAACACATCGCCTCACGTGATGCGCGAGGTCGAGCGGGCGGTCAACCGCGGGATCCCGATCATCCCGCTCCGGATCGAGGATGTGCCCCTCTCGCCGTCGATGGAGTACTTCATCAGCACGCCCCACTGGCTCGACGCCCTGACGCCGCCCCTGCGCAAGCACCTGCGTCATCTCGCCGACACCGTCGGGCTGCTCCTCGCCCAGGCCGGCGCCGTCCGAGCGCAAGGGCTAACCGGCGGCGTCATCGCGGATCCGGGGGCCCGCGCCGCTGTCGGTGCCGTGCCCGAGCCGGCAGGCGTCAGTCGCCCTCGCCCGCGGGCGGAGTCGGTGGCCCGTCTCGCGGGACGACCGGTTGGCCTGATGGCCGTTGCGGCCGTCGTGGGGATCGTCGCTATCGCCTGGACCGTGCTCCGCGCTTGGGACCAGGCTCCGGCGTCGTCTTCCCCGGGTCCGAGTGGGATCGCCGTCGTCCCCTCCACGAGACCGTCGAGGGGCCTCGAGGCGCCCGTGGGGCCCTCGTCGAACCAGCCGGAGCCCGGCGACTCGCCTGACTCGGGCTCGTCGCAGCCAGTCGCCGCGGATGTGATCGTCGAGACGGTGGGACCGCTGCCCGGCACCACCGGGGCCGGGCTGGCATGGGACGCAACGAACCTCTGGGTCTCGGGGAGCAGCGAGATCTTCAAGACCGACGCGGCCGGCCGCGTTCTCGGCGTGTACACGCCACCCGACTACACGCCGGAGGGCATCACGTGGGACGGCTCGCAGCTATGGCTGTTCACGACCGACACGAGCACGGTCTACCGCTTCTCCGTCAAGGAGACCTCGCAGTCTGACCCGCCGAGGGTGATCTCGAGCTTCGCCGCGCCCAACCGGCAGCTGGGGGCCATCGCACACGCGCTGGCCTGGGACGGCAGCGAGTTGTGGCTGTCCGATGACTACAGCATCTACGAGCTCGACACGTCTGGTCAGGTCCTTCGGACACTGGCGTTCGGCCAGGTGGTGGCCGCGCTGGCGGCCGACGGGAGCGGCCTGTGGATCGTCTTCGACAACTGGCCCGACGGGGCGACCCTCGTCGCGACGGACTTCGACGGGAACGAGCTTGCCTCGTTCTCGACACCGCTCGTCGAGGTGGTGTCGATGGTCTGGGTTGACGACCATCTGCTGGTGGCC
>DASQFM010000240.1:0-2718 GCA_035633135.1 Candidatus Eiseniibacteriota bacterium | reverse complement strand
CAGCTGCTGCGGTTCGCCGCCAGGATGCGGGACCGGATCGGGGCGGAGATGCCCGACATTGCCGTCGAGCTCGGCGAGGTCGTGATCGACCCGCCGGACCGGTCATTCAGCGAGACGGCCACGGTCGAGGTTGGCGGCCGGCGGGTCGACCTTCGCTACCTCGGTCGCGGGCACACCGACGCCGACATCGTCGTCGATGTTCCGGACGCCGGGGTGCTCTTCGCCGGCGACCTGCTCGAGGCCGGGGCGACGCCGTACTTCGGCGACGCCTATCCGCTCGACTGGCCCGAGACCGCCTCGCGGCTGCTGGAGTTGGTCCGCGGCGCAGTCGTGCCCGGCCACGGCGCCGTGGGCGACCGCGCCTTTGCCGAGGACCAGGTCACTGCCTTCCTCGAGATCGCGCGGCTGGCGCGCGAGGTCAAGGCCGGCCGCCTGGAGCTGGACGAGGCGATCGCCGTGTCGCCGTTCAGCCCCGAAACGTCACGCCAGCCGCTTGAGCGTGCCCTCGCCCAGCTCCGAGGCGAGCTCGACTAGGTGTAAGTTCAACTAGGCGGCCGCCGCCGCGAGCGAGTGCGCCACGGCCTCGCCGGTCTCCTTGTTGAACAGGTGAAGACGATCGAGCGGCAGCTTGAGGTCGATCACATCGCCCGGCTTCACATGGTTGTCGGACTTGACGATCGCGACGACGTCGCCCGCGTGATCCGGGACGGTGGCGTGGAGCAGCTCCTCGTCGCCCATGTACTCGACGACGTCCGCCTTGGCGCGAACCGTCGCGGCGCTCGGGATGTCGCCTAGCTCCAGGTGCTCAGGCCGGAAGCCGGCGACAAGCGCGGCGTCGTTGAGGGCGGCCTTGTAGCGGCTCGGAATCGGGAACGACATGCCGGGACCAGTGACGGTGTTGCCGTCCGAGGTGACGTCGACGAAGTTCATCGACGGGCTACCGATGAACCCGGCGACGAAGAGGTTCTTGGGATGCTCGTACAGCCCCTGCGGTGTGCCGACCTGCATGAGCATGCCGGCGTTCATGACCGCGATCCGCTGGCCCATCGTCATCGCCTCGACCTGGTCGTGGGTGACGTACACGGTGGTCGTCCCGAGACGCCGATGCAGGCGCGCGATCTCGGCGCGCGTCTGGACCCGCAGCTTGGCGTCGAGGTTCGACAGTGGCTCGTCCATGAGGAAGACGGAGGGTTCGCGGACGATCGCCCGGCCCAGCGCGACGCGCTGGCGCTGGCCGCCGGACAGCTCACGGGGCTTCTTGTCGAGATTCACGAGGCCCAGGATGCGGGCCGCGTCGTTGACCCGCGATTCGATCTCGGCCTTGGGAAGCTTCCGCAGCTTGAGGCCGAACGCCATGTTGTCGCGGATGGACATGTGGGGGTACAGGGCGTAACTCTGGAAGACCATCGCGATGTCGCGATCCTTGGGGGCGACGTCGTTGACGACGCGATCGCCGATCCGGAGGATGCCGGTGCTGATCTCCTCGAGGCCGGCGATCATCCGCAGGGCGGTCGTCTTGCCACAGCCCGACGGCCCGACCAGGACCATGAACTCGCCATCCTGGATCTCGAGGTCGAAATCCTTCACGGCGTAGAAGTCGCCGTAGACCTTGTTGACCTTGTCGAACGTGACAGTGGCCATGCCCGATTCTCCCGCCGCGGGCGCGGAGGTCATCGCGGGCCCTTGCATCTCGCCGCGACAGGTCGCGGTCGTGGACGGGCCCCGTACGTGACACCGGTCCCGAGGACCCCGGCATCGTACCAGCCCTCGGGCCCGCTACGATGCGAACCTGAGGACTTGGCTCGTCCGATCCCGATCGCGCAGGAGGCATCGATGTCGGAGCAGCGTGAGGACGAAGTGACGACCGCGGGCGCGCTGCACGAGTGGCGCACCGCCGAGCGCGCCGCGGCCGTGGCCCGGCGCGGGCGCGTCGCCGCCGAGGTCGCCGCCGCGGCGGCGGCGGATGCGGCGGAAGCGGCGAAAGCCACCGCGGAAGCCGCGAAAGCGGCACTCGCCTCGGCGACCCTGGCGGAGGCATCAGCCGCCAAGACGGCCGATGCGGCCAAGCTTTCGGCCTTGTCGTCCCGGGCGGACGTGGCCGATGCCCAATCCGAGGAATCGATGGCCGACGTTGACGAGACCGATGCCCACGTCCGCTACCAGGACGCGACGAGACGCGCCGTCGAGCGCTCGGAGGAGCGAAACGGCTGACGGCGGCGGCGCTCCGGCCGGCGCCGCCCGAACCAGTGGCGGCGGACCGGCGCGCGCCCCGGGCGGCGGCGCCCCGGCTGGCGCTGCCCCGGCCGGCGCCCGGAAGATCTCAATCGTGGCCGTCCGCGATGGCCGGACGGTCGAATCGTCGTCGATCGGGCAACTGCCCGGGTTGCTGCGCGACAAGCGGACCAGCGTCTGGATCGATCTCACCGGCCCTTCTCCCGACGAGGTAGGCGCGGTCGCGAAGGCGCTCGGGCTGCATCCCCTCATCGTCGAGGACATCATCGACAGCAACGAGCGGGCCAAGGTGGTCCACATCCGCGACGTCATCCACCTTGTCCTGTTCGCGCTCTCGCGCGACTCCGAGATCCGGATCGACGAGATCGACTTCGTCCTTGGCCGCCGCTTTCTGCTGTCGGTCCACCCACCGACCTGGCACCCTCGCGCGGCTCATCAGCTCCGGATGGGCGCCGCCGAGGTCCTCGGGCGCGGTCCGGACGCGCT
>DASQFM010000239.1:0-7026 GCA_035633135.1 Candidatus Eiseniibacteriota bacterium | reverse complement strand
CGGCGACCGATCCGGTGACCGGTCGCCGCTTCGAGCTGGGGGAGGGGATTCGGTGGCGCCGAAGGGATCGGCGCCCTGGTGAGGCGGCTAGCTACTCGGGCTCGCGGTCGGGTCGTCCGTGCCGCTCGAGCTGCCGCTCTTGTTCGGGCAGTCGCCCCTCGGATGGGTGGTCCCATCGGTGCCAGACCGGCGGGTCCCGGAGCTGTCCGGGGTGTCGGTCGTCGACGGCGTCGTCACCGATGGCGTCGTCGAGGCCGACGGATCCGGGCTGGCCCCCCAGACCGCCGACACACCGCCGACGATCAGGAGGCCCGCCGCGAGGACGATCGTCGCCAGGGTCCGGCGGAACGTTCCGGGTAGCGAGCGTGGCTCGGGATTGGGGACCAATTCCATGTGCGCTTCTCCGTGCGGGGCCTTGCTTTCAGGACGCGCGTCCATGACCAGCAGGCTGGGGGCGGCACATTTGGGTTTCGTGAGAACCGGCGACGATTCGGCGCCGCCGACTTCTCGGCGACGGTGGGCTCGACTACGATCGGCGCGCGAACACCCACGCTGCCGGGTTGCCGAGGAGGGCCGTGTGCCCACGAACCACGAGATCGTCGAACGCTATGCCCACGCGATCACGCATTCGCTCGATGAGCTGGACCGCCTCCGTCATCCGGACTACGTCGAGGACTGGCCGCAATCGGGCGAGCGCATCCGCGGGGCCGCGAGCATGCGGGCAATCGACGAGCACTATCCCGATCGTCCGACCCAGGACGGCGTGTTGCGGGTGGTCGGCAGCGAGGACCGCTGGGTGGTCACGCCGAGCTACACGACGCTGCGCATTGAGGGCACCGGCGACGTCTATACGATCGTCTCCCGGGCCATCTACCCGCCCGACTCGGTGTGGTACGTGACCTCCATCGTCCAGCTTCGCGACCAGCTCGTCTGGAGGGCGACGACGTTCTTCGCGAAGGCCTTCGAAGCTCCCGCTTGGCGCGCTCAGTGGGTGGGTCCGATAGAGCCGAACGAGAGTTGAGCAGGTTCGAGCGCGGAGGACGCGTTCGCCGACTGTTCTTAGGGCGCCAGATTGAGCGGGCTTACCCGGCACCAGCGATGAGGAGCCGGCCCTGCATATCCGGGTGGACGTCACAGCGGAAGAAATAGGAGCCGGACGCCAGCGGCGGCAGGTCGTAGGCGCGCGTCGCCGGTCCGATGAAGATCTCGCCGACGAACAGGCTCCGCGCCAGCGACGAGTCGGCATAGATCGCGATGTTGTGCGGGACGCCGTCGGCGTTCTGGAAGACGATGCTGAAGGCGCGATCCGCTGGCGCTGCGATCTCCGATCGATCGAAGGCGAGGTCACGGGCCGTCACGACCGGGGCGGTCGGATCGATCGAGGATGGCGGGGCCGACCGGCCGAGGCTCGCGGGACCACACGCGGACGCCGCGAGCGCCACGCCTAACGCGAGCACCGGGCCGAGCACTGGTGCAAGCACGGTCGGCCAGGCCCCTCGAGCACCTGATCGCATCGGCATCTGGTCCGTCAGCCTGATCGCCCAGGAGTGCGGCGCTGGCGGTTGATCGACCGAGCCAGGGCCCCGAGCGCGGCCCGAAGGATGGGGATCGGGTTGCCATCGTTGCGCGCGAGGTCGATTGCGAGGAGCGCGATCAGCGCGACCTCGATCGCCTTCGCGGCGTAGGCGACGTCGTAGCGAGGACCGGTGAGATACCACGCAATGATCGCGGTAGCCGCATAGCCGATGAGCCCGAGCCGAACCAGCCAACGGAACCGGATCGCCAAGCCCAGCGGGACGACCATCGCCAGGGCGGCCACGACGTACCCGGCGGCATTGAGGGTGAACAGCAGGCCACCGAGGGTCGAGTGGATGTACGCGGTCGCCAGGGTCAATGCCACGATCAGGACGCGGACCACGAGGTTGATCGGGTTTCTTGCGGGACGCGGTGCAGCCATCGCGGGCCTCCTTGCCAGAACTCTTCTGTGCTACTCCTGAGTAGCACGTTATGGCAGGAAAGCAGGCTACTGTCAAGTAGCACGTTTCGGCCCTCCCTACGGCACCGGTCATCGCCAGGCCCCGGGCGTTTGACAGGACTCGTTGACTGATCAATCATTTGCGCAGCAACGCAAGTAGTCGGAGCCGAAATCCCGTGCCCGCCATCACCGTCGACGACATCACCGTCCTGCCCCGAATCCCCGAACCCGATCCGGCGATCGCCCGGCAACGCCAGGTCCTGGGCATCACCTCGGCCCCGGGTGGCTTTGAGGGCGAAGGCTTCCCCGTGCGCCGCGCGTTCGCCGGCGTCGATCTCACCGATCTCGATCCGTTCGTGCATCTCGACCAGATGGGCGAAGTGGAGTACGCGCCGGGCGAGCCGAAAGGCACGCCGTGGCACCCGCATCGCGGTTTCGAGACGGTGACCTACATGATCGACGGGACGTTCGAGCACAACGACTCGAACGGCGGCGGCGGCGTCATCACCAACGGCGACACGCAGTGGATGACCGCCGGCGCCGGGATCCTGCACATCGAGAAGCCGCCGGAGTGGCTGGTCGCTTCGGGTGGCCTGTTCCACGGCTTCCAGCTGTGGGTCAACCTGCCCGCGGCCCAGAAATGGTCGCCGCCGCGCTACCAGGACATTCGGGCGAGTGAGGTCGGCCTGCTGACTTCACCCGATGGTGGCGCACTGGTCAGGGTGATCGCCGGCGAGATCGCCGGGCATGCCGGCCCGGGCTCGACCTACACGCCGATGACCCTTGTCCACGCGACCCTCAGCCCCGGTGCCCGGCTCTCGCTCCCGTGGCGGCCCGACTACAACGCCCTCGTCTACGTGATGGCCGGTTTCGGGACAGTGGGCGCTGCGTCCGCGGGATTCGGCACTGGTCGATCCGGTGGGGGCGCGCCGGCGGAACCGCACCCGGTTCGGACGGGCCAGCTCGCGGTCTTCGGCCCCGGCGACGCGCTCACCGTCTCGGCGCTCGACGTGCGTCAGCAGGAGAGCCGAAGCCCGAATCTGGACGTCCTGATCCTCGGTGGCCGCCCCATCCGCGAGCCGGTTGCGTGGGCCGGCCCGTTCGTCATGAACACCCGCGAAGAGATCATGCAGGCCATCGCCGACTATCACGCCGGCAAGCTCGGCTCGATCCCGGCGGTCCACGCGATCCCGTCCGTCCACGGCGCCCCGACCACGGTCGAGGAGACGCGCTAGTACCTAGGCCCGTGGCCGAGCTCGCGGCGCCATGACCCCATCTCCCGGTGATGTCTGTGGTTGCATCAGCCGCTCGCGCTGGAGCGCGGCGCGAGCACGCTCCTGGGTGACTCGCTGGGCGAGGCGGCCTCGCGTCGAGAACGCCTCGGTCAGGAGCTTCCAGCCGGGCGGGCCGGCCACGATCCAGGGCCGGTCGAGCGGGTGCTCGAGCGGCCGATCCAGGCCGGCGAGCATTCGAGCCAGAACACGGATCCGGACCCCGCGAGCGATTCCGGTCTCCAATTTTGAGATCGTCGACTGGGACAACCCGGAGCGCGCGGCGAGGGCTCGCTGGCTGAGCCCTCGCTGGCCTCGGAGCATGCGGAGTACGTTCCCGAACTCGCGCAATGCTTCCTCACTGAGCGGGTCGAGGCGCTCCACGACATAACCCATGCCGACCATGGTCGGGGATTGCGCTTCTCGCCCAGTTACCGATGCGCCCGGCCGAGATGGCTATGCGGAGACCGGCGCTGGTCGCGTGTTTACCCCACAGTCATCACCGGGGAAACGAACGTTCTGGCGTCGGGAGGCCGGCGCAACGCGGCTTGATTACCCCACAGACATCACGGGGAAACGGGGAAACGAACGTCCCGGGGTGGGGGAGGTCGGCGCAACTCGGCCTGATTACCCCACAGACATCACGGGGGAATCGCGTGTCCCGAAGGTCTGGGGGAGGTCGGCGCAGCGCGGCCTGATTACCCCACAGACATCACGGGGGAATCGAGTGTCCCAAAGGTCTGCGAGGTCCGCGCACTCGGGCCCCGTCCTGACTGTCGGTCGGTGCAACCTGAATGCCCAACTGTATCTGTTGACAATGTATCCACGCGGGATATAGTTGCCGCGATGGATGCCACTGCGCCCCGCCCACAGAGCCCGCCGCTGTCGAAGGTCGCGCTGCACATCATGCTGGCGATCGGGCCGGAGGAGCGTCATGGCTACGCGATCATGTCCGAGGTCGATCGCATGACGGGCGGGGCCGTTCGACTGGGGCCCGGGGCGGTCTACACGACGATCAAGCGCCTCCTCGCGGACGGCCTGATCGCCGAAAGCGACGAGCGGCCTGATCGCGAGCTCGACGACCAGCGCCGACGCTATTACCGCCTGACAGCGCTGGGTCGAACGGTGGCCGCGGGCGAGGTGCGTCGCCTCGATGCGCTGGTGCGCTCGACGCGACCCTGGCTCATGGGCAACGAGCGCTGACATCGTGGGCGAGGTCGTGGGCCATGCACCTTCATCGGGACCGGCGACGTCTAAGGCGGACGGGCGGCTGTATCGCCGGCTGTTGCGGTTCTATCCGGGTGAGTTCCGCGCTCGCTACGGCGACGAGATGGTCCAGCTGTTCGGTGACCAGGTGCGCGACGCGAGTGCGAGCGGACGACGCTCGGGCCCGGCGACCGTCTGGCTGCGAACCGCAATCGACCTGGTGACGAGCGCGACCTCGGAACACCTTCGGAGGGATCGAACGATGGCGCATTCTCTGGCTGAGCCGCCATCGATGGCGACTCGCGCGCTGGGGATCCTCGGGATCGTGGGCGGCCTGGTTCTGATTTCGGCGTGGGTTCCGAACCTGCCCTGGACCTGGGAGCTCTTCAACCTGCGGCTCGTCTTGTTCAATGCTGGCGCGATCGCCATCGGGCTCGCAATCCACCGGCGCCAGGCGTCGCATTCGCCACGGCTCTCCTTCGTTGCCGCGGCCGCCATGATCCTGGCCAACGCGTGGTACCTGGCCATGGTCATCCTGTCGATCGGGCGGCCGGTCTTTCCCGAGCCCGATCCGCAATTCCGCCTGGTGTTCTTCTACGCAGGGATGGCCATGTGGCTCTCGGACGCGGTGTTCGGGCTGGTCGCGCTCCGTCTCGGCGTCGTGCCGCGCTGGGCGGCCTCCGCACTCATGATCGGATCGACCTTTGCGCTCCTCGGCATCGACAGGCTCGAGCTCGTCACGGGCCCATTCGCCGCGATCTTCGTCCCGCTTGCACAGATTGGCATCGCACTCAACGGCTTCGCCTGGATCGCGCTGGGACTCAGCCTGTTCCGGTCCCAGCGGATCCCGATCGACCCCGCGCCCGGGTCGCATTCGGCGCCCATCCCGCAATCGGTGCCGACGCCGCCCGCTTCGTTGTCCTAGCGGGGCGAAATCGCCCGCGGAGAACTGACACATCGGCGCGGCGCTGCTAGCGTCCAGTGATAACCCACGTCGGACTGGCGCCGGACGGCCGCGCACACCGCCGAGACTGGGCAAGCCGGGGCGGTCGGGATCCGACAACCGCGCGGTCGGCCCCGATGGACCGAGCTGCTACTGCCCGAACGGCTTCTCCGGCACGTAGAGCTGCTCGCGCCCGATCTCGCCGGCCCGGAACTCCTCCATCAGCTCGACATAGCCGGGCAGGTCGCGCTCATAGCCCCGCGCCCAGAAGCCCGCGCCCGCGAAGCCCTTGTCGCGGGCCAGGGCGAGCTTGGATCGCAGCGTGTCGGGCGAGTCGAAGAAGGTCGCCCGCCAGCCATCCTCGTCGTGGGTGACGAAGTACTCGGCGAGCTCGAGCGTGTCGCGCGACAGTGCGAACGTCGAATCGAGCAGCAGCTCCGTGTGATTCGCAGGAATCCAGGCGACGCCCTTGCCCACCGACACCGCCCCTCGACCGGGGCCGCTGACCGGCCAGCTCATGCCGTACAGCGGCAGGCCCAGCAGCGTCTGCTCGGGCGGCACGCCCATCGACGCGTACTGGCCGATCGACCACTTCAGGTTGCTGACCCCGTCGCGCCGGTCGAGCGGCGCGCTGCCGCCCGGCTGCGAGCCCGACCAGTGGTAGTCGTAGCCCATCAGGAACACCCGATCGACCCCGGCGAGGATCGCCGCCCGGGCCTGCACGGCACCGTGCATCGAGGCCGTGCTGGCGACGCTGAGGCTTGCCTTCGGCACGGCCTCCTTCAACGCCGCCCGGAGCTCCGCGAGGAAGTCGATGTAGCCGTCGAAGTCGTCGCTGTACAGGAGCTCGACGTCGACGTTGATGCCGTCGACTCCGAGCGCTTCCACCAGGCCGACGAGCTCCGGGATGGTCTGCTTCCAGGGCGGAGTGGATGACACAGACGATGGGTCGGCTCGCGGCTGCTCCCACAACGGATCGTGGCCGCCGCCGGACCTGTCGACGGCACCGCGGACGTTCGGCTCGCCGAAGTAGCGGTGGTTCTGCGCCAGCCCGAAGCTGGTGAAGACGATCTCGACGCTGGCGCGGCGGGCCCGCGCGGCGGCGATCAGCTCCTGGCCGATGTCGCCGGTCATGCGGCGATAGCCAAGCTGCGTCTGGTCGAGCGTTCCGTCCTCCGCGGCGCTGACCGAGAACAGGGCCAGGGTGGTCACCGGGATCTCGCGCAGGCGGGCGACCATCGCCTGGTTCATCTGCCAGTAGGGGAGGTAGCCGTACAACTCGGTCTCGCCGAGCGGCGGCGGCGCGCTGGGAATGGGCTCGGCGGCCCGCGTGGGAATCACACCCGGGTTCTCGGGCAGACCTCCGGCCTCCTGTCCGACCTGGATCTCGCTGGCCAGCGGTGCCGGGGCGGCCGTCGGGCTCCCACCGCTCGAGGGCGCCGCGTCGCCCCCGATCCCGAGCTGCGCGAGGTCCACGCGCACGCCCATGACCAGCCCGAGCTCGACCGCCAGCGACATCACGAGGACGACGATGAGCGCGGCGAGCCAAGGTCGAGAGCGAGGGAGCATCCGCCCCAAGGGTCCGCCACGACGAGGGCCGCGGTCAACCATGGGTCGCCATTCGTTCGACG
>DASQFM010000238.1:0-12171 GCA_035633135.1 Candidatus Eiseniibacteriota bacterium | reverse complement strand
CGAGGTTCGATGCGCGTCCGCAAAGCCGTTTTCCCCGCTGCCGGCTGGGGCACCCGCTTCCTGCCCGCGACCAAGGCGCAGCCCAAAGAGATGCTGCCGCTGGTCGACAAGCCGATCATCCAGTACGGCGTGGAAGAGGCGGTGGCCGCCGGGATCGAGCAGATCATCATCGTCACCTCGACCCACAAGGGCGCGATCGAGGATCACTTCGACCTCAACTACGAGCTCGAACACCTGCTTGAGGAAAAAGGCGAGATCGAGAAGCTCCGCCAGGTGCGGGCGATCAGCGACCTGGCCCAGCTTGCGTACGTCCGCCAGAAGGAGCAGCTCGGCCTGGGGCACGCCGTGCTCATGGCGAAGGACCTCATCGGTCACGAGCCGTTCGCGGTGATCCTGCCGGACGACGTGTGCATCGGCGAGCGCCCGGTCATCGGCCAGCTGATCCATGCCTACCACCAGACCCACGGCTCGGTCGTGGCGGTCATGGAGGTCCCGCCCGAGGAGACGAGCCGCTACGGCGTCATCGCCAGTGAGCCGACCGAAGACCCCCTCGACCACGGCCGGCTCCATCGGGTCACGCGGCTGGTGGAGAAGCCGGCCCCCAAGGACGCGCCGTCCAACCTCGGGATCATCGGGCGTTACGTCCTGACGCCGAAGATCTTCGACAAGCTCGAGCAGACCCAGCGCGGCGCCGGCGGCGAGATCCAGCTGACCGACGCCATCGAGGCGCTGATGCAGGAGCAGTCGGTCTTCGCCTACGAGTTCGAGGGTGTCCGCTACGACGCCGGGACGAAGATGGGCTGGCTGCGGGCGACGATCGACCTCGCCCTTCAGCGTCCCGATATCGGGGCCGAGCTGCGGGCCCACCTGCGTACGATCGAGACGGGCGGCTGACCTTGCCCGATCTCGGCACCGTCCTCGGCGGGCGTTACCGCCTCGTCGAGCTGCTCGGCCAGGGCGGCATGGCGACCATCTACCGGGCTCGCGATGGCCAGCTCGAGCGCGACGTCGCGGTCAAGGTCCTGCGGCCCGAATACGGCAACGACCCGGACTTCTTCGCCCGATTCCGGCAGGAGGCGCAATCGGCCGCATCGCTGAACCACCCCGGCGTCGTGGCCGTCTACGACTACGGCACCGACGCGGTCGGCCCGTACATCGTGATGGAGCTGGTTGACGGCGAGGACCTCGCCACGATCATCCGCCGGACCGGTGCACTGCCGCCCCGCCAGGCGGCACGGATCGTGGCCCAGGCCGCCCGAGCGATCGCCGCGGCGCACGAGCGGGGCTTCGTCCATCGCGACATCAAGCCCGGCAACATCCTCGTCACCCGCGACGGCCGGGTGAAGGTCGCCGACTTCGGGATTGCCAGGGCCCTGGCCGAATCGTCGCTGACGATGCCGGGAACGACGCTCGGCTCGGTCCACTACTTCAGCCCCGAGCAGGCTCGTGGCGAGCTGGCCGACCCGGCCTCGGACATCTACAGCCTCGGCATCGTGTTGTACGAGCTCCTCACCGGCCGGCGTCCGTGGCGCGGCGACACCGCCGCCGCGATCGCCACCGCTCGGCTCAGCGGCGTGGTTCCCAGTCCGTCGGCCGTGAAACCCGGCATCCCCCCGGCGCTCGAGGCCGTCACCCGACGCGCGCTGGCGCCGAGTCCCGATGACCGATTCGCCGCGGCGGCCGACATGGCCGAGGCGCTCGAGGGCTATCTCGCCGGCGACGAAGCGGCCATGGCGCGGACAGGCCTCGCCGGTGCCGGGCTCGCCGGCGCGGGGATTGCCGGCGCCGGGATCGCCGCCGACTCCAGCCCAACGATCGCGGCCGGCATCGCCCGGGTCAATCCCGACGCCCGGATCCCGTATCCGGAGGAGGCCTACGCCGGTGCGGCCGCATCACCGCGCGGCGGGCCGTACGGAGCGAGCCGGCGCGCCGCCGAGCTCGACATTGACGACGAGGATGACGAGGCCGGGCGCAGCGGCTGGGTCTGGCTGGCGGCCGGGCTGGCCCTGGTGGTGCTCGCGCTGGCGGGATTCCTGGTCTTCCGGCTGCTCTCCGGCCCGGGTGCGGTCCCGAATGCCCAGGTCGAGGTCCCGAGCTTCATCGGCCTGACCTTCGAGGCGGCCGAGGCAGCGGCCAAGGACGTCGGCCTGACCGTCATCCGCTACCAGTTCGAGCCATCGATCGACGCAGAGCCCAACACCGTGACCAAGCAGGAGCCGACCCCTGGCAGCAAGGTCGACAGGGGCAGCGAGGTCAAGCTCACGCTGGCCTTCGGCGAGGACACCGCGATCGTCCCGGATCTCCGCGGCAAGGTCGAATCGGAGGGCTTGAATCTCCTCGCCCAGGCGCGCCTCCAGATCGGCACGCGCTCCGAATCGTTCGACGAGTTCATCCCCGTCGGCGCCATCGTCAGCCAGGACCCGGGCCCCGGACAGTCCGTCGGCCCTGGAACCATTGTCAACTACGTTGTCTCCAAGGGCCCCGAGCCGACGCCCAGCCCGACTCCGTCGCCGCAGCCGACGCCCACCCCCGAGCCGACGCCCACCCCCGCGCCGGCACCCACCCCCACGCCAACGCCGGCGGACCTGCCGGTCGGCGACTACAAGGGCGTGGCCCTGTCGATCGCGCAGGCGCAGCTCACCGCCGACGGATTCACGGTCGGCGCCGTCAGCCCGCCAGGCGCGGATCCGAGCTGGTGCGTCATCGACCAGAATCCCAGCACGGGCCAGCAGCGACCGCCTGGGACGCCAATCGACCTGACGACCGATACGGCGCCCTGTCCGTAGGGCGCTAGCGGTCCATCTCGCCGAACAGGGTCGACCGCTCCAGCCACGGCTCAGGCTTGTCGGGTAGTGGGCCCACGGCCGGCGCCGGTGTCACCGGCACGAACCCGGCCGGCGCGTCGGGCGTCGCCCGTATCGTCGGGAGCAGCGGCAGGGAGCGGGATCCCGGTGCCGGTCTCGGCAGGGCCGCCTCCCAGCAACCGCGGTGCTCGTCGCCGTGGAGTGGCAGTCGCCGGCGATCGAGCCCGCAATAGCCGACCTTCGCGGCGAGTGAGCGCCGGAAGTGCCGGCAGGTCGAACAGGTGGTCGATGAGCGCCCGCACTGCCAGCACCGTGCCGCCTCGTGCTGGGGCGTGCCGCAATGGGGACACTGCCACATGGGCATGCCCTGATGGTAGCTGCGTCGGGGCCCGCCGTCGAGGAGGAATCAGGGACGAATCAGGGCACGAAGGCGATCGCGACCCCGTCGGTCGTCTGCCCGAACGATTCGTGGCTCACCACCACGGTGCCGGCGCCGGATCCGGTGCTCACCGCACCTACGAGCTGGGCGGTGAAGACCGCGCGCCCGTCCGCGCCCGTCGTCAGGTCGTTGGAGATCGGCGCCAGGCCGGGGACCTGGAGGGTGAAGAAGGCCGAGGCGCCCTCGAGCGGCGCGCCAGTCGGGTCTGTCACCACCACGGTCAGCTGGATCGCCGCGGGCGGTGCCGAGGCCGAGATCCGATAGGTCGAGGCGCTGAGGCTGGCGGTCAGCTGACCGCTGCCCTGAAGCACGGAGACAACCAGGTTGCTCGTGTTGGTCGCCCGGTCGGTGGCGTCGATCCTGATGCCGTTCGGACCCGCGACCAGCGGCAGGCTCATGGTGAACGCGCCGTCGGCGTCAGCGAGCGCGGTCGCGGAGGTCCCGTTGGCCTCATTTCGGGAGATCAGGTTGGTTCCCGGCTCGGTCGTCCCGACGATCCCCACGTTGGCGTCGCTCAGCGTCACGCCGTCACTCGGCGTGCTCAGGGTGATGGTCGGGGGATCCTGGTCGAGGATGTACGTGACGACCGGGGACTGCTCGGACTCGGCGCCCTGCCGGATGATCGTGGCGCTGAAATCATTGCGGCCTGTCGTGAGGCCGACGAGGACGGAGAGGCGTGTGGTCGACCCGATCGGCACCTCGGCGATGGGTGCTGGGGCGACGCCTTCGAGGGCCAGGTACATCCGGACCTTTGCGTCGTCACTGCCGGCGACACCGGCCGGAAGCGTGACCCTCAGCTCGACGGTCGGCTGGTTCGTGTACGGGTTTGCGGGCGAGGCAATGATCGGCGAGGTGGTGGGGACGATCTCCGGGGCCTGCGGCTCCGGCGACACGGTCAGGATCTTGACCACGCCCGAAAAGCCGGCGCCGAACGCGGCCGCGAGCGGCCCCACGCTGCCGCTGGCAGCAACGAATGCGATAACGGCGAGGGCCAGGATCCCGACCGCCAGGCTGAATCGCGCGGGTGCCGGGGTCGCCCGGCGGCGGGCGTCGAGGCCTCGATACTGGCGGACGCGGAAGGGATCGGGGGCCTTGATGCGGCTGGGCTCAGGCGCCCGGCCCGTTGACGGCGGGCGGGGCCGGACGTGCGAGATGCGGCCTCGGCGAGACGTCATGCCCAGGTATCGTCGCACGGCCGCGACGGTTCATGCGTCTGACATGCAGCAAATGCACTGGACAGCCCGTTGTACGCTCGCAGCCGCGCGGCCAAGTGGTGGTCGCCGACGAGGGAGTGGCTGCAGGTTCCCGTGTACACGCGCGACCCCAAATCCGGACGTGGCGCCCGGCGCAGCCGGCCCCCCTTTGGCCTCGGCCCGATCGCCAGGGTGTCGACCATCCCGACGCCGGCGCTCGCCGCCGTCGCCGACGGGATCCTGGCGACCAGCGCAACGCATGGCGGACCGGCCGTTGCCATTCCGATCACCACCGAGCCCGCCGATGCCGCCGCCCGCCGCCGCGCCTTCGGCCTGCCGAGCCTGCGCCGCAACGTCTGTCCCCACTTCTATCTGACCGGGGCTCGCGGCGCCCTGCCCATCCAGGCGCCCCACCTGCTGAAGGGCCTGGCCCGCCAGGAGAGCTCCGTCTCCCGCTGCCAGGTCCGCGGCGGCGTCCACCTGGAGGCGAGCTACGTGAGCGACGTCTGCCTGTCCCCGCGGTTCAACCAGTGCGTCTTCTACGAGGAGAACCTGGCGGCGACCTGAGCGCGCGACCTGCCGCGCCCCGTGCACGGCCGCGGTCGGGCCCACCGCGGCGTCATGCTTCGGGCATGACTGCCCGGGAACCTGCCGATCTCGACGCCGCGGCGGAGTACCACGCGGCCCTCCGTGTCCTGACCGATCGCGGCCGCTACGGCATTCGGCTGGGCCTCGGCCGCATTCGGGCCCTGCTGCGCGAGATCGGCGACCCGCAGCTGGCGTTCCGTGGAGCATTGATCGGCGGGACCAACGGCAAGGGCAGCGTGCTGGCCCTCGCCGCGAGCGCGCTCCGGGCCGGCGGCGTTCGAGTGGGCGAGACCCCGAAGCCACACCTCGTCTCGTACCGCGAGCGCCTCCAGATCGATGGGCAGCCAGTCGATCCATCGACCTTCGCCCGCCTCGTTCGTGAGATCCTGCCGGCCGCGGACCGTGTCGCGAGGCGCCAGGGCCCGGCGACCGAGTTCGAGCTGCTGACCGCGCTCATCCTCCGGTGGTTCGCCGAGCAGGACGTGGACGTTGCGCTCGTCGAGGTGGGGCTCGGCGGGCGGCTCGACGCGACCCATGCCTGGGACGGCGGTGTCGCGGTGATCACCAACGTGGCCCTGGACCACATGGAGCACCTCGGGACGACGGTCCCGGCGATAGCCCGGGAGAAGGCGGCGATCATCGAGCGCGGCGACCTCGCCGTGACCGGGGCCACGGGAGAGGGTCTGGCGGTCATCCGGCGCCGGGCCCGCCGGTTCGGCGTTCCGCTGGCGGAGGTCGACCCGGCGCCACTGCTCGGCTGGGATCGCGACGGCATCGAGGTTCAGCTGCCCCGGCTGGGCAGGACGCGGGTCGGGCTGCGGGGCCGTCACCAGGCGGCGAACGTCGGCGTCGCCGATGCGCTCCTGGATGCGCTGGCCGCGGCCGGGATCGCCGCGGTCCCGCCGGATGCCCGGCGGCGCGGGTATGCCACGGCCCGCTGGCCGGGCCGCCTCGAGCTGATCCAGGTCGGCGGCCGCGACGTGCTGCTCGACGGTGCGCACAACCCGGCCGGCGCGGCGGCACTGGCCACGGCTCTCGACGATCTGCGGCCGTTCCTCACCGAGCCCCGGCAGCCCCTCACGCTCGTCGTCGCCTCGATGGCCGACAAGGACGTCGATGGGGTCGTGCTGGCCCTTGCCGCCTCAGGCTCGCTGCAGGGCGCGGGTATCATCACCACCCAGGTCGACCTGTCCCGGGCCCTGCCGGCCGAAGCGCTGGCGGAGCGCTGGCGGTCGCTGGTCCCGGCGGTCCGGGTCGAGTCCATTCCGGGGGTCGAGGCCGCGCTCGAGCGAGCGCTGCGGGAGGCACCCGGCGCGGTCATCGTCGCCGGCTCGCTGTACCTCGTCGGCGAGGCCCGCCGGCGGCTCGTCGACGACCCACTGTTGCGTGACCCGGAGGCGCCAGCACCGTGACCCAGGCGAAGGCAGCTCCCGAAGGCGCCCCGACCGGGCTGCCCGGCGAGCTCGGCGAGACCGAACTCGGTCCGACCGTCTTCCGGTGGGGCAGCCGGACGTTCCTGATGGGCATCCTCAACGTGACCCCGGACTCGTTCTCAGGTGACGGCCTGCTCGCCACCCAGGACCCAGTTGCCGCCGCCGTCGCGCTGGCGGGAGCGATGATCGAAGCCGGCGCCGATGTCCTGGACGTCGGCGGCGAGTCCACGCGGCCGGGTCACGGGCCGGTTGCCGAGGCCGACGAGATCGCGCGGGTCGTGCCCGTCATGGCGGCCCTGCGAGCGTCGTATCCGGCCATCCCGCTCTCGGTCGACACCACCAAACCCGCCGTTGCCGGGGCGGCGATCGAGGCCGGTGCGGACCTCATCAACGACGTCTGGGGTGTCGCCAACGACGATGCTCTGATCCGGGTCGCCGCCGACCACGGCGTTCCGATCGTGCTCATGCACAACCGCGCGGAAGCCCGCTATACGACGCTGCTGCCGGAGATCCTGGCCGACCTGCAGCGGGCGATCGAACGGGCCCTGCGGGCCGGGGTCGCCTGGGAGTCGATCCTCGTGGATCCCGGCTTCGGATTCGGCAAGACCGCCGAGCACAACCTCGCCGTCCTGCGCGATCTCGCGAGCCTCCGCCTGCTGGGCCGGCCGATCGTGCTGGGAACGTCGCGAAAGTCGACCCTGGGCCTGGTCCTGGACCTGCCGGCCGATCAGCGCGTCGAGGCGACGCTCGCGACGACGGTCCTCGGCGTCGCAGCGGGCGTCGATCTGGTCCGCGTGCACGATGTCCGACCGAATGCCCGGGCAGCCCGCATGACCGACGCCGTCGTTCGAGGGGATCCGCGGTGACCGACCGAATCATCCTCAGCGACATGACCTTCCAGGCTCGTCACGGCGTGGCGAGCTGGGAGAAGGTCCAGCTGCAGCGCTTCGAGATCGATGTCGAGCTGCAGCTCGACCTGCAACCGGCGGGCCTGGACGACGACCTGGCTCGAACGGTCGACTACGGCAAGGTCTACGCGACCACCCGCCAGATCGTCGAGTCGACGACCTACAACCTCATCGAAGCGCTGGCCGAGGCGATCTGCCACGAGCTCCTCGGCGAGTTCAGCCCGGTGCGCGAGGTCGTCGTCCGGGTCCGCAAGCCCGAGGTCCGCCTTGGCGGGCCGCTTGCCTATGCCGGCGTGGAAGTTCGGCGCCGCCGCTCCGCCTAGCCGCTCTCTTAGCTTAGTGCAGGCCTGGTCGGGGTGCCGGCGCCCACAGCCACACCGCCCGGTGAGACCCTGCCACCCGCGCGGCGCCGATAGCCAACCGTGCTGCCGGGAGAACCGCTCGCGGCTTCCGACCGTATCTATCTAACAGAGGGCGCGACTCCGCGCCTGGAAGGAGGACGCCAGTCATGAAATGGCTCTTGACGGTCATGGTGATGGCGATGGGCATGCTGGCACTTCCCGCGCTCGTCGCCGCGGCGGAAGGCACGTTCACGGCCACCATCTCCGGTGACCAGGAGGTTCCGCCCGTCAGCACGTCGGCCTCGGGGAGCGCCACGGTCACGATCAGCGCCGACGACACGACGGTGACCTACAAGGTGAGCTACTCGGGCCTCAGCGGGGACCTCGTGGCGTCCCACATCCATTGCGGCCCCCCCGGTGTTGCCGCCGGGGTCATGCTGCCGTTCGCCCACGGGCCGAGCCCCTTCTCCGGCACGCTGACACAGGCCGACTTCAAAGCGTGCGGTGACGTGACCACGTTCGCCGGAGCGCTCGACGCCATCCGCGCCGGGAACACCTACGTGAACCTTCATACGGCACTCAACCCGCCGGGTGAGATCCGCGGGCAGTTGAAGACCCTCCCGAACACCGCTACCGACGACCCGATCGCTCCGGCGGGCAGCCCCGCCCTGCTTCTGCTCGCCGTCTTCGCCATCGCGGCCGCGGTCGCCTGGATGCGCCCCGTGGCACGCGTCCGCTAACCGGGGCAGCATCCACACCTGAGATGGGCGGCCGGAAGGCCGCCCATCCGATTCCCGTGTCGGCCCACTCTGAGCGCGCGCACGCGGCAACGCGGCGCCGGCCGGCTCAGCCGCGAGCGCCTAGAGGTCGGCCGGCCGCGTACCCAGGGTGACTCTGGTCTCGAGGGTCTGGGTGCCGCGCAGCACGTGCAGCGTGATGGTCTGACCGGGCTCGAATTCGGCGAGGACGAGGTCCAGCGGGTGCTCGCCATCGATCGTTCGGTCCTCGATCGCGGTGATGATGTCGCCATCCTTGATGCCCGCCTCGTCGGCCGGGCCGCCGGCGATCACCGCCGGCAAGGTCGTCCCGGAGGCGTCCTGGGACGAACTGACCAGCGCACCCTCCTCGACCGGCAGGTTCTTCTCGGTCTTGAGCTTGAGATCGATCGGCTCGTAGCGGATCCCGAGGTACGGCCGCGCCAGCTCCTGGCCGGCGACCGCCTGGCGCATGATCGGCTTCGCTACGTCGATGGGAATGGCGAAGCCGATGCCGTTCGAGCCCGTTGCCACGGCCGTGTTGATGCCGATCACGTTGCCCGCGGCGTCGACGAGCGGACCGCCGCTGTTGCCGGGGTTGATCGCGGCGTCGGTCTGGATGAGGTTGTTGAGCCGCGTTCCGCTCTGCACCACCACCGATCGGCCGGTCGCCGAGACGATCCCGCTGGTCACGCTGTTGGAGTAGGTGCCGAGGGGGCTGCCGATGGCGATTGCCAGCTGGCCGACCTTGAGATCCGATGAGCTGCCGATGGGGGCCGCGGGCAGGCCGGTTGCCGGAACCTTGACGATCGCGAGATCGGTCAGGGTGTCGATGCCGTAGACCGTGCCCTCGAACTCGCGGCCGTCCTTGAGCTCCACCGTCAGCGTCGACGCGACGCTGTTGTCGCTCGTCAGGACGACGTGCTTGTTGGTGAGGATCCAGCCGCCGGCGTCGAAGATCACGCCCGAGCCGACCCCGGTCTCCGGGATCGCCTCGCCGGCCCCGACGACGGTGCCCGACGCCGTGATCCGCACCACCGCAGGGCTGACCTTGGCCGCCGCGTCGATGACCGCGGACGACTCGTCGATGCTGACGACAGGATTCGACGTCTCCGGCGTTGGCGCCGGAATCGTGCTGCCAGCCGGCGCCAGCGCGCCACTGCTCCGCAGCAGCACGTAGGTGCCGCCCGATGCGAGCACGGCGGAGAGCAGCGCCGCCGCGAGAATTGTGCCCGGTCCGGTTCCCGATCGGGTACGGACTGCGGGCGTCGCGGCCGGAACCGGGCTGACCACCGGTGGCGAGGCTGCGGGGTCCACCGTCGCCGCGTGCTTCCAGCTGGGGCTGGCCCAGTCGGGCCGCCGCTCGGGCGGCGGGGAGTAGGCGGCGGTCGGGGCATCGTCGGCGGACGCCGGCAGCGGCCCGTCGAACGCCGTTGGCTCGCCGGTTGCCTCGGGCGCGGCGAAGGGTTGCGGTTCGCGCAGATCGGGCTCGGGCCCGGCTGGCCCCGATGGCCGGAGCGGATCGTCTGTCATGGGGGGCGGCTCTCAGATGCGGGAGTACAGATGCGCGAACCTCGACCCTACTCTGCGGACCGCGGATTCAGGTTCGGCGTCGGGGACGGTGAAGTTTCCACCACGCCTGCGGGCACCGCCATTGGATCGCCGGGCTCCGGCTGCCGTGGGTCCCGGGGCAGCCACACGCTGAACGTCGAGCCCAGGCCGAGGCGACTTTCGACCGCGACGGTTCCGCCGTGCATCTCGACGATGCTGCGGACGATCGCCAGGCCCAGGCCGCTGCCGCTGCCCCGCGCCTCGCTGGCCCGCGAGCCACGGAAGAAGCGGTCGAAGATTCGCGGCAGCTCCGCGGGATCGATGCCGACCCCGGAATCGGCGACGGTGATCCGGGCCCCGCGCGGCTCATCGGCCGCGACGTTCACCCGGACGTGTCCGCCGCGGGTGCTGAACTTGACCGCATTGCCCACGAGGTTGGTGACCACCTGGCCGATCCGGACTGGATCGTGGCGGACCCGGACCTGCTGCTCCGGCAGCTCGATCGACAGGTTCACGCCCCGGCGCCGGGCGGTCGGCGTCGCCTGGTCGACCGCCTGCTCGACCGTCGATCGGAGGTCCTCCGGCCGGAGATCCAGGAGGACTAGTCCCGAGTCGAGCTTCGACAGCTCGAGCAGGTTCTGGGCCAGCCAATCGAGTCGTTCCAGCTGCACGCCGCTCGCTTCGAGGAACTCCGTCCGGGTGGCCGGATCGTTGCCGGCCCGCTCGACGAGCAGCTCATTGAAGGTGCGGAGGGCGGCGATCGGGGTGCGCAGCTCATGGGACACGTCGGCCAGGAACTCGCGGCTGCGGTCGCGATCGTTGCGGATGATGTCGATGCTCTCCTGGACCCGCTCCGCCATCGCGTTGAACTGGTGGGCCAGCTCCGAGAGCTCGATCGCACCGGAGCTGAACGCGTCGGCCGGGACCCGACGGGCCAGGTCGCCGGCGGCGAGGTCCCGGCTCGCGTCGGTCAATCTCCGCAGCGGGGTCGTGAAGCGCTGGGCCACCGCACTCGCGATCACCACCGCCACGCCCAGGACGACAAGGCCGATGATCGCCAGCAGCCCGGTGACGCTGGTGATCGCGCTGGCCCGGAAGGTGTAGGGATTCGAGAGCGTTACCTCGACGACATAGGGCACCGACGAGCCGGTCACCTCCAGCAGGAGCGGGTCGCTGCGGATCGGCTCGCGGGCCTGGCCGCGGCCCGGGAGGGCCTCCTGCGAGATCGAGATGTCGCCGTCGGTCGCGGGAATGAAGGCGTCATCGACCACGCGGCCGAGCCGGATCTGGACGTCCGCCTGGCCGAGCCGGTCGGCCAGGATCCGTTGCTGGCTCGGCCGGCCCAGCTGGAGGGAGACACTGGGATCGACAACGCCTGTTTCGCTGACGACGGGCCGCACCGGGCTTGCGGCCTCGGCGACCAGCACGACGTACTGGGCGACGCTCCGGGCGCGAGCGGCGAGGTCGTCGCGCTGCTGCTGGTCGAAGAACTCGCCGAGGCGGTTGACAACGACGATCCCGACGAGGCCGATGGTGATCGCGAGCAGGGCGACGAAGGCCAGCGTCAGGCGCGCCTGGAACGTCTGCGGGGCGCGGGGACCGCGGCGCTTGCGCGCGACCTGGTCGGCAGGCGCGAGTCCGCCCTGTGAGGTCCCGGCCCCTGCGAGCCCGGCCTCCGGCGGGCCGCCGCCCTGGCCGAGCTCGTCAGCGCTCGGCGAAGGCGTAGCCAACACCGCGGATCGTCTGGACGAAGGCTGGATGGGCGGGGTCGTCCTCGATCTTGTCGCGCAGGTGACTCACGTGGACGTTGATCGTCTTCTCGTCCTGGTCGAGGGCCTCGTAGTCGCGCAGCAGGTCAAGCAGCTCGGAGCGGGTGTAGACCCGGCCGGGTCGGGTTGCGAGGTGACGCAGGATCTCGAACTCGGTCGGGGTGAGGCTGACCCGCCGCTGGCCGCGCTGGACTCGCCGGCGGTCGAGGTCGATGATCAGGTCGCCGTGGCGGATCACCCGCCCGCCGGCGGCGTCGGCGAGGTCGCCGTACGCCCGGCGGAGGAGCGCCTTGATCCGGCTCATCAGCTCGCGCAGCCCGAACGGCTTCGTCAGGTAGTCGTCCGCGCCGAGCTCGAGGCCGATCACCTTGTCGACCTCGTCGTCCCGGG
>DASQFM010000237.1:0-6452 GCA_035633135.1 Candidatus Eiseniibacteriota bacterium | reverse complement strand
GGCCGACGCTTGGCGTCAACGTCCCCGGCCAGCGGCGATGCCGGCGGCTCGGGGCGTCGCTTCGGAAGACCGTGCAGGTCTTCCTTCGGCGGCAGGTCGCTGAACAGCGTCTCGAACGCGGCGGCGTCGACCGTTTCTTCGGCGATGAGCTTCTGGGCCAGCGCCTCGAGCCGGTCTCGGTGGGTCTCGAGAACCTGCCGGGCGCGGTCCTGAGCCCGGTCGATGATCGCCCGGACCTCCTCGTCGATCGTCTTCGCGATCTCGTCCGAGTAGTTCCGCTGCTCGCCGATCTCGCGACCGAGGAACACGAGCTCGTCACGCTTGCCGAACGACAGCGGGCCGAGCCGATCGCTCATGCCGAACTCGGTGACCATTCGGCGGGCCAGGTCGGTCGCCTTCTCGATGTCGTTCGAGGAGCCGGTGGTCGTGTCGCCGAACACCAGCCGCTCGGAGACGTTGCCCGCGAGCAGCCCGGCGATCTTGTCCTCGAACTCGGTCTTCGACTGGAGGTACCGATCCTCGGTCGGCAGGGCCATCGTGTAGCCGAGGGCCATGCCGCGGCTGATGATCGTGACCTTGTTGACCGGATCGCACTTGGGCAGGATCCGCTGGACGACGGCGTGGCCGCCCTCGTGGTAGGCGATGATCAGCTTCTCGGCGTCGGAGATGACCCGGCTCTTGCGCTCCGGGCCGGCGACGATCCGCTCGAGGGCCTCCTCGAAGTCCGGCGTCATGATCGTCTTGCGGTTCCGCCGGGCGGCGAGGATCGCCGCCTCGTTGACGAGGTTGGCCAGGTCGGCACCCGAGAAGCCAGGTGAACGCTGCGCGAGGGCCTCGACCGAGACGGTCTTGTCGAGCGGCTTGCCCTTCGAGTGGACCTTGAGGATCGCCGTCCGGCCTCGCATGTCGGGCCGGTCGAGGATGACCTGCCGGTCGAACCGGCCCGGCCGCAGCAGCGCCGGGTCGAGGACGTCGGGCCGGTTGGTGGCGGCGACGACGATCACGTTGGTGTTCGTATCGAAGCCGTCCATCTCGACCAGGATCTGGTTGAGGGTCTGCTCGCGCTCGTCGTGGCTGCCGCCGAGGCCGGCGCCGCGCTGGCGGCCGACCGCGTCGATCTCGTCCACGAAGACGATGCACGGCGAGTTGCGCTTGGCCTGGTCGAACAGGTCGCGGACGCGGCTGGCGCCGACGCCCACGAACATCTCCACGAACTCGGAGCCGGAGATGCTGAAGAAGGGCACACCGGCCTCACCGGCGACGGCGCGGGCCATCAGCGTCTTGCCGGTGCCGGGAGGGCCGACCAGGAGCACGCCGCGCGGAATCCGCGCCCCGAGGGTGTTGAACTTCTCAGGGTATTTCAGGAATTCGACGACTTCCTGGAGCTCGGTCTTGGCCTCGTCGACGCCGGCGACGTCGTTGAAGGTCACGACCTGCTTGTTGCCCAGGAACATCCGGGCCCGGCTTTTGCCGAACGACATGGCCTGGTTATTGGTGCCCTGGGCCTGGCGCATCATGAAGTAGATGAAGCCGCCGATCACGATCAGCGGCAGGAGGCCCGTCAGGACGAGCCCGAGCCACGAGTTATCGGCCGCCTGCTGGGCGCCGTACGCCTTCGGGTCGAGGGTCTTGCCGCCCTCGGCGGCGGCTGTCTTCATGTCCTTGTAGACGTCGGTCAGGATGCTCGGCACGACGACGGTGTACTTCTCGCCCTTCGAGCCGGTGACCTCGAGCATCTGGTCCTTCTGGATGACGCTCGCGACCTGGCCGGTCTTGACGGCATCGATGAACTCGCCATATCCGCTGGTCGACTGCGGTGTCGACCCGGACAGCCACGTGTAAAGCAGGGCCGAGATGCCGATGACGAGGACCAGCATCAGCAGGCCGTTGCGCATGAACTTCGGATTCAAGGAATCGCCTCCGCGAAGAAATGGACCGGCGGTCGGGCGTCGGTCCCGATCCCGAGTATAGCCTCGGCTGCTGCCGAACCCCTCTGCGGGAGGCTCGCGAGGGCTGCGCGGACCTGTCGGCTTCGGTCTGCCGACCAACGATTGGTAGCTGGGACAGGATTCGAACCTGTGACCTAGCGATTATGAGCCGCTTGCTCTGCCACTGAGCTACCCAGCCAAGGCGAGCGATTCTAGCGCGTCAGCGATCGGGGCCGAAGAGCGCCACCAGCCAGGTTTCCAGGTTCGACCGCGGCGGCGTGCCCGCCGAGCGCCCGATGACCGCCGATCCGGGCGCATCGGCGTCGAGCGCCGGCGCATCGGGCGCAAGGCTGAACGGAATCTCGCCCGGCCCGCCGAGGCCGAAGGCGCGGGCCTGGAAGGCGATGTAGCGGCTGTCCCGGACCCGGTCGACGGCGTCTCCCAGGACAGCGACCTCCCGGGCGAGCTGGGCGTTGGCGAGGCGCAGGTCGTCGGCCCGCACCGAGACCGACGAGGCCTCTCCCACCTGGCCGGCCAATGACAGCGCCAGCCACGCGACGGCCACGGCGACTCCCAGGACGGCCAGGCGTCGGCGCGACACGACGGGGGCTGGCATTCCGGAGAGGGTAGCTACCCCGCAGCTGCGGTGTCAACAGCCGCCGAGCAGTTCGCCTGTGACAGCCGAGTTGGCACGCGCCGGCTCGACGCTGCCGCTACACTCCGGCCAATCGAACAGGTGTTCTATCTGGAGAGACGAATGCGGACCTACGCTCCGGCCGGGACCGAGGCTGTCCTTGCCCGCCTGCTCGAGGAGCCGTCGCTCGCCGGCGCGGTCGTCCACCACGAGGTGATCCCGCCGCGCGAGGCGGTCAAGGCGCCGTTTCCGGCGTGGCTCGACCCGCGGATCGTCGGCGGCCTCGAGCGGCGCGGGATCAGCGCGCTGTACTCGCACCAGGCGGAGGCGATCGACGCGGTGCACGCCGGTGAGGACATCGTCGTGGTGACACCGACGGCCTCCGGCAAGACGCTGTGCTATGCCCTGCCAGTCCTCCAGGCGCTGGCCGAGGACCCGTCCGCGCGAGCCCTCTTCCTGTTCCCGACCAAGGCCCTCGGCCAGGACCAGGTCGCCGAGATGGCCGAGCTCGCCAGGGCGAGCGACCTGCACGTGGCGGCCGCCACCTACGACGGCGACACCCCGGCTCCGATCCGGTCGGCGATCCGGACCGCCGGGCAGGTCGTGGTCACCAACCCGGACATGCTCCACGCGGCGATCCTGCCGCATCACACCAAGTGGTTCCAGCTGTTCGAGCAGGTCCAGGTCATCGTCATCGATGAGCTGCACACCTACCGCGGCGTCTTTGGCAGCCACGTCGCGAACGTGCTCCGGCGCCTCCTCCGGCTGTGCCACCACTACGGCTCCAACCCGATCATCGTCTGCTCCTCGGCGACCATCGGGAACCCGGCCGAGCTGGCCGCCCTGCTGACTGGCCGGTCGCCGCGGCTGATCGACCGCAACGGGGCGCCGTCGGGGACGAAGCACCTCCTGCTGGTCGATCCCCCGCTGCTGGACGCCGCGACCGGCGCGCGTGGCTCGGCGCTGACCCACGCCCAGCGCTGGGCCCTCCCCTTCCTCCGGGCGGGTCGCCAGACGATCGTCTTCGGCCGGGCCCGGGTGGCCGTCGAGATCATCCTCACCGGCCTGCGCGAGTCGCTGCGGGAGCACCTGGGCCCGCGGTCGCGGATCCGGGGCTATCGCGGCGGCTACCTGCCAACCGAGCGGCGGTCGATCGAGCGGGGGCTCCGCGACGGCGAGATCCTCGGCGTTGTCTCGACCAATGCCCTGGAGCTCGGGGTCGATATCGGCGCCCTTGACGTCGCGATCCTGGCCGGCTATCCGGGCTCGGTCGCCGGGACGTGGCAGCAGATCGGCCGGGCTGGACGCCGCCAGGAGACGAGCGTCGGGATCCTTGTCGCCTCGGGCTCGCCGGTGGACCAGTACGTCATCCATCACCCGGAGTTCCTGCTGGAACGGTCGCCGGAAGAAGCCCGCCTCGATCCGGACAACCTCCACGTCCTGCTGGCCCACCTCCGCTGCGCGACGTTCGAGCTGCCGTTCGAACCGGGCGAGGTCTTCGGACCCGGCACCGTCGACGACCTGCTGGCCTTCCTCGCCGAGGAAGGGCACGTCCGCCAGGCGGCCGACGGGCGGTGGTACTGGAGCTCGGAGAACTTCCCGGCATCCGCGGTGAGCCTCCGGACCGCCGCGCCCGAGAACGTCGTGATCATCGACACCACACCGGACCGGCCGCGCGTCATCGGCGAGGTGGATCTGTTCTCCGCCCAGGTCCTCGTCCACGAGAACGCGATCTATCTCCACGAGAGCACCCAGTACCACGTGGATCGCCTCGACTGGGACGAGCGGAAGGCATACGTCACCCGGGTCGACATCGACCATTACACCTACGCCAACCGGGCGGTGACGATCAAGCCGCTCGACGTCTTTGCCGAAGGTGACGTCACCGGCGGGCGGCGGCTCCACGGCGAGGTCATGGTCGCGAGCCTCGTCAGCCTCTTCAAGAAGCTCAAGTTCGGGACCGACGAGAACGTCGGCTGGGGTCCGATCTCGCTGCCGGAGCTGGAGCTCCAGACGACGGCGTACTGGCTCACCGCCGACGAGGCGGGTCGCGGCTGGCGACGCGACGATCTCGACGTCGCTCTCATCGGCGCCGGGCGGGCCATCCAGGCGGTCGCCGCGGTGCTGCTGATGGTCGACCCACGCGACCTCGGCCTGGTGAGCCAGGTCCGGTCACCGCACCACGGTTCGCCGACCGTCTACCTGTACGAGGCCGTCCCGGGCGGCGTCGGGCTGTCGGAGCGGCTGTTCGCGCGGCACGAGGAGCTGGTCGTCGGCGCCCGTGGGCTCATCGAAGCGTGCGCCTGCCAGAGCGGCTGCCCGGCCTGTACCGGGCCGCGACTCGACCCGGCGGTCGACGGGAAGGCCCTGGCCCTGCGCCTGTTGGCGGCCCTCGGCGCCCCCGCCACGCCCGCTATGGCTGCAGGCGCGGGCGTCTCGCGCGAGCTCGTTCCGGCCGCGGGATGAGCGCCGTCGGCCTGGAGCGCCGCCTCGCCAATTTTCGTTCGGGCCGACCCGCCATCCCGGCTGGTGGGCCGGCCATTTCCGAGCTTGCCCGACGGTCGACCATCGGTGCCGAACGGCTGGCGGCGTCGGTCGATGGGGAGCTGGTTCGCACGCCGCGTGGCGCCTACGTTCGGGTCGAGGCGCCGTCGACCATCCTGCCCCTCGATCGGCCGCGCCTCGCGGGTCTGCCGGGCCAGCCGCCGCCGGGCGCTCCCCTCCTCTGCCTCGACACCGAGACGACAGGGCTGGCCACGGCGGCCGGGACGCTCGCCTTCCTGGTCGGCCTCGGGTGGTGGGAGGGCAGCCGTTTCCGGCAGGTCCAGCTGCTGCTACCGGACCACGCCGACGAACCGGCGTTGCTGGACGAGCTGGCCCGGCGGATCCCGCCCGATGGCTGGCTGGTGACCTATAACGGCCGCGGCTTCGACTGGCCGCTGCTGGTCGCCCGCTTCCGCCTTGTGCGCGCGGCGCCACCGATCCATGCCGGCCATCTCGACCTCTTGCCCCTCGTTCGGCGGGTGTTCAAGCACCGCATGCCGGACGCGCGGCTCCGATCTGCCGAAACGGTCCTCCTCGGGTTGCACCGGATCGGCGACGTGGAGGGCTGGGAGATTCCCGGCCGCTATCTCGAGTTCCTCCGCAGCGGCGAGCCGACGCGGCTGCTCGACGTGGTGCGCCACAACGATGAGGACGTCAGATCGCTGGCCCGCCTGCTCGTCCACGTGGACCAGGGCTACGCCGACCGGGAGCGCTGGCCAGAAGCGCCGGCGGGCGACCTGGCGGGGCTGGCCCGCGCCTTCTCGAGTCACGGCCGGATCGCCGAGGCGCTCGCCTGCATCGAAGCCGCGATCGAAGCTCCGCCGGCGTCCGCGCCATCCGCGCCGGTCGCGCCGCTGAGGCCGCTCGCGCCGGCGGAGCCGCGGAGGGCCCCTGTCGATCCCGACGACGACGGTCCGTGGTGGTCGCCTCGACGGCGACCGGATTTCGGCGGCCGGCCGGGCCGCCACGCATCGACCGGCTCGTGGCCGGCGGCGGAAGGCAGCCGCCTCGATGCACCCTGGACCGAGGTCCGACTGTCCGTGGAACGAGCACGCCTGCTCCGCCGGCTGGGTCGGTATCGGGAGGCCGAGGAGACCTGGCTCCGAGTCGCCGATCGCGGCGGGACGCTCGCGATCCTGGCCTGGATCGAGGTCGCGAAGCTGCGGGAGCACCGATTCGCCGATCACGAGGCCGCGCTCGCTGCCGCCCGGATGGCCCAGCGGCTGGCCGAGCGGCAGCGCTGGCTCGGGGGCTGGCTCGTCCGCGTCGACGGCGAGCTCGCCCGCCGCGCAGCGCGGCTGATCCGCCGGATCGCGGCCGCGCAGCGCCTCGCGGCGAAGCGCGTC
>DASQFM010000236.1:0-1636 GCA_035633135.1 Candidatus Eiseniibacteriota bacterium | reverse complement strand
GAACCCGGGTCTCCTGCGGGCTCGCTCGCGCGGCAACGCCGACGCCCGGCGGCTCGATTCGCTGGTCGAGCGACTCACCGCCGCGGCCCGGCTCCGCAATGACCGCCTCGTCCGCGAGCTGCTCCGCGAGGTGCCGACCCTGAGCGGCTCAGCGGCGTCGGCGGGCTCTACGCCGGCCGAGGATGCCGCGCGGTGAGCGCGCCGTCGCACGAGATTCCCTTCCACCGGCCGGCGATCGGCGAGGCCGAAAGGGCCGCTGTGCTGGAGGTCCTGGAATCCGGCTGGCTGACGACCGGCGAGCGGACGCTCCGCTTCGAAGCCGCCTTCCGGGAGCGCCTCGGGGTTCGTCACGCGGTCGCGGTCAACTCCGCGACGGCGGCGCTCCACCTGGCGCTCGAGGGCCTCGGGATCGGGCCCGACGACGAGGTCATCGTGCCCACGTATACGTTCGCCTCGAGCGGCGAGACCGTCCGCTACCTCGGCGCGCGGCCACGCCTGGCGGATGTCGACCCGGTGACGTGCAACGTGACGCGGGCGACCATCGAGGCGCAGCTGCGGCCCACCACGAAGGCCGTCCAGGTCGTCCATATCGGCGGTCTCGTTGCGGACATGGGACCGATCCTGGAGCTCGCCGAGCGACACGGCCTGGCGGTGATCGAGGATGCGGCGCACGCCCTGCCGGCGACGAGTGCCGGCCGCCACGCCGGGACGTGGGGCGCCGCCGGCGCATTCAGCTTCTACGCCACCAAGACCGTGACGACCGGCGAGGGCGGGATGCTGGTGACGGAATCCGACGAGCTGGCGGACCGGGCGCGGACAATGCGCCTCCACGGCATCAGCCGTGACGCCTGGAAGCGGTACACGGCCGAGGGCAGCTGGTTCTACGAGATCGAGGACGCCGGCTTCAAGTACAACCTGACGGACCTGGCGGCGGCGATCGGGATCGTCCAGCTGGGCCGCGCCGACGAGCTGCGCCTCGCCCGCGAGCGGATCGCAGCCCTGTACGACGAGCGACTGCGCGAGCTCGGGCTCGAGGAGCTGGTCGAGCTGCCGCCGCGCCCGGCGGGCGGCGACGTCCACGCCTGGCACCTGTACATGCTCCGGCTGCGCGACGGCGGCGCCGGCGACGGCGCCGGGCACGGGGGCGCCAGCGATCCTGTCGCTCGCCGGGCCCAGCTGATCGAAGCGCTCAAGGCCGATGGCATCGGGACGAGCGTTCACTTCATCCCGCTGCACCTGCATCCGTACTACCGGCGGACGTACGGCTACGCGCCGGGAGACCTGCCGGTCGCCGAGCGGCAGTACGGGCGCGAGATCTCGCTGCCGATCTATCCGGACCTGCTCGACGAGGACGTCGATCGGGTCGCGCGATCGCTCAACCGCGCCCTCACCGGCCGGTGAGCGGCGAGATCGAGCGGGACGCCGCAGCGGGCCGGATCCATCGCCTTCGGCCGATTGCGATCGTCGTCCACAGCTATTTCGAGGAGGACCCGCGGGTCAGGCGCCAGGCGGCGGCGATCGTCGAATCCGGCCGTGCCGTCGACGTCATCTCGCTGCGGCGACCGGGCGATGCCGCGGTCGGCAACGTGGACGGGGTTCGGGTCCACCGCCTCGACGTCCAGCGCCACCAGGGCGC
>DASQFM010000235.1:0-3654 GCA_035633135.1 Candidatus Eiseniibacteriota bacterium | reverse complement strand
ATCGTGGCCGAGGCCGCGCCGGCCAGGACTATCTCGGCGATCGCGGCGGTCTCCGGCCTGGGCGTGGTCGCGCTCGTGGTCACCTTCCTGTTCTCACTCTACGGCTCGTATCAGCGACGCGAGGTCCAGGTCGTGACGCTCCAGGCAACGGCCGGCGGACCCCCCTCGGCGGTGAAGCTGCTCGAGACGTACGCCGAGCTGGGCCTCATCGGCCGGCTCCCGGAGCTGTTCCTGACCTGGCGCGACTGGTCGGCCGAGGTCCTCGATTCGCACGTCGCCTATCCGTTGCTCGGCTTCTTCCGGGCGAGCCACGACAACCTGTCCTGGATCAGCGCCCAGGGCACGATCCTCGACGCCGCGAGCCTCGTGCTGACCACGATCACCGGCCTGCCGCGCGGCGAGGCGGAGCTGGCAAAGCGCGTCGGCTCCCATCTCGTCGAGGACCTGAGCAATCTCGGCTTCCGGGCGGGCGCGGCCGAGCCGCTCGACCGCCTCGACTTCGAGGTTGCCTACGATCGCCTCGCTCGCGCCGGCTACTCCCTCGAGCCCGCGGATCGCGCCTGGCCCGCGTTCGAGGCCGCCCGGATGACCTACGCCACCCAGCTCGAGGAGATGGCCACCTACTGGGAGACGCCGGCGACGTCGTGGCTGGGCGTGCAGGCGCCGCTCCGATCGCCGGCCCATGTCGATCCCGATGACGTCGTCGCGGCGGCGCGGTCCCAGTATCCCCGCCAGGCGGGCTGAAAGCGGCGTCGGCCCCGCGGTCGTAGAGCCGCAGTCGCCCCGGCGCTTAGGGAGCCGCGCGACCGGCAGCCCCTACCGGGGTATCCAGCACCGTTGGCTCGAGGCCCAGGGTGTCGATTGCCTCCCGCACCTGCTTGCCCAGCCCCGCGACGTCGAGGCGAAGCCGATGACGGAGGTCGCCGACCGCACCGTGATCGACGAACCGGCCAGCGGGGATTCCGATGATCCGAAGCGCGGTTGCGCGCAGCGCCGGATCTGCCAGGCGCGCCTCCTCGAGGGCCTCGAGCACGGCGCTGCCGAACCCGCCGCTCACAACGCTCTCCTCGAATGTCACCACCAGCCGCTTGCCGTGGGCCATCGCGGCGATTGCCGATCGATCAATCGGCTGGGCAAACCGGCCGTTCAACACGGCGATGGACCAGCCCGCATCCCGCAGGGTGTCGGCCACGTCCACGGCACGCATGACAATCGGGCCAAAGCCGATGAAGAGCAGGTCGCTGCCCTCCCGTAACACCTCCGCACGCCCAACGGGAATGACAACCGGCTCGACGGCCGGCAGGCCCAAGCCCGCATCGCGTGGGTAGTGCAGCGCGAATGGGTGGTCCTGCGCAAAGGCCGACCGGACCAGGGAACGCAGCTCCTGCTCGTCCTTCGGGCTGGCGACGACGAGGTTGGGGAGCTGACGCTGGGCCGGGATCATGAACATGCCCTGATGGGACGTTCCGTCCTCCCCGACCAGGCCCGCCCGGTCCACCGCGATGAGGACCGGAACGTCGTTCTGGCAGACGTCATGGACGATCTCGTCGAAGGCTCGCTGCAGGAAGGTCGAATAGATCGCCACCACGGGTCGCAGCCCGGCGAGCGCCAGACCGGTAGCCAGCGTGACGGCGTGCTGCTCGGCGATCCCGACGTCGAAGAAGCGGTCCGGGAACTCTCGCTGGAATCTGGCCAGACCGGTGCCCGTCGGCATGCCGGCGGTGATCGCGACAATGCGGGAGTCCACTCGCGCCAGGGCAATCAATTCAGAGACGAGCGCCGAGCTGTAGTTGGCCGGCTTCGGCCGTGTGCTCGCGACAACCGGCGCGACCGACGGGCTCTCCTTTATCACGGCTTCGGGGAGGAGCAGTCGGGCGGTCTTCGACCCGCCGTTCGCCGCGGACACCTCCATCGGCGGCAGGGCCGCCCCATGGAATGAGACTCGGTCGAGCTCCGCCGGCTCGTAGCCGTGCCCCTTCTGCGTTCGAACGTGCACGATCACCGGTCCACTCAGCTCGAAGGCTCGGCGAAACGTCCGCAATAGCGCGCGCAGGTCGTGGCCGTCAACCGGTCCGATGTAGCGGATCCCGAGATCCTCGAACAACTGGCCCGGGCTGGCGAAGTTCGCCACGGAGCGACGAACGCGCCGGCTCCACTCGAGCACCTCCGGGCCGATCACGGGGATGCGCTTGACGAGCCGATCCCAGGCCAATCTGCTCGTTTGCCAGGCGTGCGTCAGCTTGATCTGCGACAGGTAGTTCGAGAACGCGCCAACGGTCGGGCTGATCGACATCTCGTTGTCGTTCAGGACGATGAGCATTCGCGTCCCGCGCTGGCCGATGTCGTTGAGCGCCTCGAGCGAGAGCCCCGTCATGAGCGCCGCGTCGCCGACGACGACCGCGACGCGCTCGAGGCCGTGCCGGATGTCGCGCGCGGTGGCGAAGCCGGACGCGATCGACAAGCCAGTACCGGCATGACCGCCGTCGAAGACGTCATGGGGACTCTCGACGCGCCGCGGAAAGCCACCGATTCCGTCGATCTGGCGCAGTGTCCTGAAGTCGGCGAGGCGACCCGTCAGGAGCTTGTGCGCGTAGGCCTGGTGGCCGGTGTCCCAGATGATTCGATCGCGCGGCGATTCGAGCAAACGGTGCAGGGCGATCGCGACCTCGACGGCCCCCAGTGATGAGCCGAGATGGCCGCCGGTCATTGCGACCGTCGAGACGATCTCGTCGCGGATCTCGCGCGCGAGAAGGTTCAGCTGCAGCAAGTTGAGCCCGCGCAGGTCGGACGGACCGGCCAGGCCGGCGAGGATCGAGGTCATCGTTGAACGGTGCTCCGGGCGGGTCGCATCACCATGGGACGCCTCCCATCGACGGACGACGGCCACCGAGTGTAGTGCCAGCCGGCGATTCGCCTGATCGGCGGGCGAGCCACACGGACCCTTTCCGGCCGGCGGGTGCGCGCCGCGGACTCGCCTGAAGTCGCGCGACCGAAGCGTTGGCTATCGTAGTTGTCGCCAAGCCGTCGCCACGGCGGCACGGTCGACCAGCCGGCGCGATTCAGGCGCGTCCCGCGGAAGGCAGGCTCACGATGTCGCTCTACGAGAAGCTCCTCGGTCGTGCAGAAGCCGGCCGGCCCGTCACGCTGGGCGTCGTCGGTGCCGGGCAGATGGGTCTCGGCCTGGTGTGCCAGCTGGAGCCCCTGCCGTGGTTCCTGGTGACGGGCGTGGCCGACATCGACATCGATCGCGCACGAGCCGCGTATCGGTCCGCGGGGCTGCCCGACGATGCCGTCGTCGAGGTCGACGACCTTCCGGCGGCCGAACGGGCTCATGCGGCCGGGCGGCGCATCGTGACGCGCTCCGCGGAGCTGCTGGCGAACGTGCGGTTCAACGAGGCGATCGTCGATGCGACGGGCGTGCCGGAGACCGGCGCCGTCGTCGCGGAGGCCGCGATCCGCGGACGGCAGCACGTGGTGATGCTCGACGTCGAGGCTGACGTCACGGTCGGCCGGGCGTTGAAGCGGATGGCGGACGAGGCCGGCGTGATCTATTCCGCCTCCGCGGGCGACGAGTACGCGCCCGCGAAGGAGCTGGTCGACTTTGCGAGGACGCTCGGGTTTGGGGTCATCTGCGCCGGCAAGGGCAAGAACAAT
>DASQFM010000234.1:0-17634 GCA_035633135.1 Candidatus Eiseniibacteriota bacterium | reverse complement strand
GACCTTCTTGATGGTACCGGTGGCCACTGTGACCTCCAACACTTCCCGAACTGGGATTGCTGATACGCACGGTCTGTTCGAGAAGGTGGTCGACCACGCGACGCCGCCGCGCTTCGCGACGAGCGTCCACCCTAGCACAGGGTCCTGGAGGCGGCTGAAGCCAGTCGCCTCAGAGGACCGGGTCGACGAGGGGTTCCGGCCGCTCGACGGCCTTCGCTGCCACGACCACCCGTTGCGCGGTCGAGCCCTGCACGAACAGGGTGAACAGCACGATCCCGAAGGTGATCTGTTGCAGCAAGGCACGTTGCGGGAAATCGACCGGCAGGGACAGGGCCATCGCGACCGCGACGGCGCCCCGCAGGCCGGCCCAGAACAACACGTGCAGCCAGCCGATCGAGATCCGGCCGGCGCCACCGAATGCCGGAAGCCTTGACACCCCGCCCAGGAGGCCGTAGATGACAACGGCCCGCCCGACCAGGATCGCGATGACGCCCCAGGCGATCCAGGGCAACGCGGCGACGAGCTCGCCGACGGTGATCGAGGCGCCGACCAGGAGGAACGCGAACGCAGTCAGGAGGTAGGCCATGAACTCCCAAGTGAAGTCAAGCGCCTCTTCGGTCCGCGGGCTCATGCCGAGCTTTCGCCCGTAGTTGCCGATCACCACGCCGGCGACGACGGTGGCGACGATGCCCGACCAGTGGACGGCATCGGCCAGCAGGTACGTCCCGTACGCCGCGGCGAGCGACACCGTCAGCTCGATGAGATGGTCGTCGACCGAGGCGATCACCCGCGACGCCAGCCAGCCGGTGGCCAGACCGAGGAAGAGGCTCGCGGCGACGGTGGCGGCGAGGGAGACAACGGCCTCGGCCCAGGTGACATCGGTCTGGACGGCCTGAACGGCGATGACGAACACGGCAAGGGCCGTCCCGTCGTTGAACAGGCTCTCGCCCTCCACGAGTGTCGCCAGCCGCCGCGGCGTGCCGAGGTGACGGAACTCGGCCAGGACCGCGACCGGGTCGGTCGCCGCGACCATCGCCCCGACCACGAAGCCAAGGGCCGGCGGCAGGCCGGTGGCCACGTTGAGGATCAGCGCCACGATGGCGGCCGTGATGATCACCCCCGGGGCCGCCAGGAGCGCGATGCCGCCGAATGTCCGGCGGAGCTCATCGAACTCGATCCTGAGCGCCGCCTCGAAGACCAGGCCGGGGACCAGGACCAGCAGCACGAGCTCGGGAGTCACGCTGAACGCCCCACGCGGGAGCACCGACGCGGCGATCAAGCCAAGGACGACGAGGGTCAGGGTGTAGGGGATCTTCAGCCGGCGGACGACGATCGCCGCCAAGGCGGCTACCGCGACGAGGGCCACGAACACCCGGATGGCGTCGAGGGTCGCGGCGCTGCCGATCGTGCCGCCCTCGGTGACCACGGGGCCGATGCTAGCGGAACGTGCGGGCCGTGCGACCCGTTTTCCCGGCTACCTGCGACGGCCGCTGACCGGGCCGCTCTCGACCCCACCGGGCCCGACGGTACTGCTCGGCACCGGACCGAAGTACGGCTTGGCGCCCCTCCCCGTCACCCGTAGCGTCATTGGTCCACGGTCGAAGACCGCGTCTGTCCATCCGGGCAGGTCCGGACCGGCCAGCTGATCGAGAGGACGACCGATTTCCATGGCCTCGATGGCATTGCACGAGCTCGGCCGGATGCTGACCGCGTCCGAGGTGGCGGAGATCCTCCACCTCCACGTGAACACGGTGAAGCGCCTCGGCGATCGCGGCGAGCTGAAGTACTACCGGGTCTGCAAGCGCGGCGACCGCCGCTTCATGGCAGAGGACGTCCGCAGGTTCCTCGACCAGAATCGGTAACGGCGCGGCCTGATGCGGCCCAGGGCCGCGTTGGCGCCTCCGGTCGTTCGCTCACGCACGTCCGAGTGCGCTCGCTCTCGTCCTCGGCGCCGCCTTTCCCTGGGCTCGCCTGAGGCCGCGCCAAATTGGCGGTCAGATCGTTCGAAGGGCCTCGCCGAATAGCTCCAGGCCTTCGGCGATCTCCGCCGCGCTGACGTTGATCGGCGGGATCCACCGGACGACCTGGTGCGCCGTCCCGCACGAGAGGACCAACAGGCCGAGATCGGCGGACCTCTGGAGCACCTGTTCCACGAGCTCCGAAGCGGTTCTCCCGGCGCCGTCGGCCACGAACTCGACCCCGACCATCAGGCCCGGCCCGCGGATGTCCCCGATCCGGTCGTCCTCGGCCGCGACCCGACCGAGACCGTCCGTCAGCTCCGCGCCGCGCATGGCGGCGTTGGCAATCAGGCCCTCGCGTTCGATCGTCTCGAGCACGGCGAGGGCCGCCGCACACGCGACCGGATTGCCGCCGTACGTGCTGCCGTGGGCGCCCCGGCCCCACCGCTCCTGCAGCTCGCGCCGCGTGGCCAAGGCCGCCAGGGGCAGCCCGTTCGCGATCGCCTTGGCGATGCATACGACGTCCGGCACGATCCCGGCGTGCTCGAACCCCCACATGCGGCCCGTCCGCCCGTAGCCGGTCTGGACCTCGTCAACGACGAGGAGGATTCCATGCCGGTCGCACAGCTCGCGAAGGCCCTGCAGGAACGCGATCGGGGCCGGCAGGTAGCCGCCCTCGCCCAGCACGGGCTCGATGAAGATCGCGGCGACCGTCGAGGCCGGCACCACGCTGTCGAGCAGCCGCTCCAGCTGCGCCAGGCAGGCCTGGGTGGCGCGCGCCTCGTCGCCGTCGAAGTCGCGCCAGACGGCGGGGAACGGCGCGAGGTAGATCGACGGGATCAGCGGCTCATAGCCGCGGCGGTAGTTCGGCGATGAGCTGGTGATCGAGGTCGCCCCGTAGGTCCGACCGTGGAACGCGCCCTGGAAGGCGATGATCGCGGGCCGGCCCGTCACTCGCCGGGCCAGCTTCATCGCCCCGTCGATCGCCTCGGATCCGGAGTTGAGCAGGAAGACCGAGTCGATCGGGTCGGGGAGCGTCTCGGCCAGGCGGCCGACGAGTCGCGCCACCGGCTCCGAATAGCCGATCGCGCCGGTCGGTCCGATCAGGCGGTCCACCTGGGCGTGGATCGCGGCGGTGACCGCCGGGTGGTGGTGGCCGAGGGCCGTCACCGCGATGCCGTTGGCGAAGTCCAGGTAAGCCTTGCCGGCCGTGTCGTACAGGCGGTGCCCCTCGCCGTGGCTCCAGCTGCGCTCGAAATAGCGCCCCAGAACGGGCGTCAGATTGGGCTCGGCAAGCGCGCGGAGATCGAGCGGTGTCGTGGCTGGGGCGTCCATGGCGCCGAAGTCTACCGGGCGGGCAGGCGCCAGATCGTTGGACGCCGCGCGGGCCGAGCGCAGCGCGAGGCGGCGGCGAGCACGAGAGCGAGCGCACTCGAACGTGCGTGAGCGAACGCGCGCAGCCGCCAACGCGGCGATGCGCCGGCAGGCGAGGCGCCCCCATAGAATTCCTCGATGATCGACCTCCGCCCGACCGACGAGAACCGGCTGGTCCAGCGGACCGTCCGCGATTTCGCCGAGAACGAGATCCTGCCCCACATCCGCGAGTGGGACGCGAAGGGCGAGGTCCACCGCGAGGTCTTCGGGCGGATGGCCGAGCTCGGCCTCCTCGGCGCGCCGATCCACGGCCGCTGGGGCGGCTCGGGGATGGACTACATCAGCTTCGCGATGATCTGCGAGGAGCTCGAGCGCGCCGACACGGCGTTCCGCGTCGTCCAGAGCGTCCACGTCGGGCTGAACTCGCTGACCCTCATGCAGTGGGCCACCGACGAGCAGAAAGAGCGCTGGCTGCTTCCCCAGGCGAAAGGCGACAAGCTGGCCACCTTCGGCCTGACCGAGCCGGGCGTCGGCACGGACGCCGCAAACCTCGCCTCCACGGCGCGCCGGGACGGTGACTCCTACGTCCTTAACGGCCAGAAGATCTGGATCAGCCTCGCCGACATCGCCGATCACTTCCTCGTCTTCGCCTCGATCGACCGCTCGAAGAAGCACAAGGGCGTGACCGCCTTTCTCCTCGAGCGCGGGATGAAGGGCCTGACCACCGAGACGCTGCACGGCAAGCTCGGCATCCGCGCCGGCAACACCGGGATCATCAACCTCGACGACGTCCGGGTCCCCGCCGACCAACGGATCGGCGAGGACGGCGAAGGTTTCCTGATCGCCATGAGCGCCATCGACCAGGGCCGGTACACCGTCGCCGCCGGGGCGGTCGGGCTCGCCCAGGCGTGTCTCGACGCATCGGTGCGGTACGCCCACGAGCGGCATACCTTCGGCGAGGAGATCGGCCGCCACCAGCTCGTCAAGCAGATGGTGGCGCAGATGGTTGCCGGCATCGAGGCGGGCCGGCTGTTGGTCTGGCGGGCCGGCTTCCTCAAGAACCACGGGGTTCGCAACACCCGCGAGACCTCGCTGGCGAAGTGGCAAGCGACCGAGCACGCCGTCCAGAGCGCCCTCGATGCGATCCAGATCCACGGCGCCAACGGGTACTCCAACGAGTTCCCGGTCGAGCGCTACCTGCGCAACTCGAAGGCCGCGGTGATCTACGAGGGCACCAGCCAGCTGCATACCCTGATCCAGGCCGACTACGCGCTCGGCTACCGCGAGGACCGCCCGCTGCGCTGCGAGCCGCTGCCCGCCGAGGGCTTCGAGCGCCTGCCTGCAGGGGTGGCCGCCACGACCGCCCGGGCTTAGCGGGCATTGGCCGCGGCGACGTCGTCCCCGCGCCCCTTCGGCAAACGAGAGGTCGCGACCCTCGCCGACCTGGCCGCGACGTTCGTCCCGGGCGCGGACGCGCAGCGCGTCGCTGGGATCGCGGCCGAAGCGCTGGTCCGAGCCGTGGATCCGTCGCAGCTGGGGCAGCTCCGGCTCGTGCTGCGGCTGCTCGAGGTGCGGCTGGCGAACCTCCTCACGGCCAGGCGGGCGTCGGGCTTCGGCGCGATGTCCGTCGAGGAACGAGAGGCCCTGCTGCTCGGCTGGGCCGGTTCGCCGCTGGCCCAGCAGCGGGCCGCGTTCCACGCCTTCCGGAAGCTCCTCACGTTCATCGCCTACGCCGATCCCGGGGCGCCGGGATCGGCAAACCCGCTGCCGATCGCCATCGGCTACCAGCCCGACTCGCCGCCGCAGACCCAGGACCTGGCGCACATCCGTACGCTCCGAGTGGACCGCTCGGCCGGATCCCGCCCTGACCGCCCGATCGATCTCGAGGCCGACGTCATCGTCGTCGGGTCCGGCGCGGGCGGCGGCGTCATGGCCGCGGAGCTTTCTCGCGCCGGGCGCTCCGCCCTGGTCATCGAGGCGGGGCCGTTCGTCGATGAGGCGTCGATGCCGCGCGGCGAGCTCGATGCCTACGGGCGGCTGTATCTCAACTACGGCCTGCTCTCCACTTGGGACGGGGCGATCACGATCCTGGCCGGCTCGGGGTTTGGAGGCGGAACGCTCGTCAACTGGATGACCTGCATCGACGTCCCGGCCGACGTGCGCGCGGAGTGGGCGATCGAGCACGGGCTGGACGGCCTCGACGGCGAGGAGTGGACCACCGACGTCTCGGCCATCGAGACGGAGCTCGGGGTCGCGCCGGTGCGGGTCGTGCCGGCGAAGGACCAGCTGATCCTGCGCGGGACCGCCGCGCTGGGCTGGGAGGCGGATCGCATCCGTCGCAACGCGGTCGAATGTGGCGATTGCGGGGCGTGCCCGTTCGGTTGCCGGCGCGGCACGAAGCAGTCGGGGATCCGGGTCCATCTCGCTCGTGCCAACGCCGACGGCGCACGGATCCTGGAGCGTGCTCGCGTGACGAGGCTGCTGCTCGATGGCGGCCGAGTCACCGGCGTGTCGGGCGACCTCCTCGCCGACGTTCCGGCGGCCGCCGAACCCTCGGTCGGTTCAGGTCGACCCGCGGCCGCGCCGACCCGCCCCTTCACGGCCCGGGCCCCCCAGGTGGTGCTCGCGGCGGGTGCCCTTCGGAGCCCGGCCATCCTCCAGGCATCCGGGGTTCGTCACCCCGGCATCGGCCGGTACCTCCGGATCCATCCCGCGCCGGTCATCGGTGCGGTCATGGCGCAGCCGGTCGACATGTGGCGCGGCACGATGCAGGCGGTGCGGTCGGTCCAGTTCTCGGCCGACCAGCCGGATCGGCGCGGCTACGTCATCGAATCGGCCCCCGGTCACCTTGGGCTGCTGGCGCTGGTCGTGCCATGGGAAGGGCAGCAGGAACATGCCGCGATCATGGCCCGGGCGCGCCATTTCGCGCCCCTGGTCGCGGTCACCCGGGACGGCGGTGAGGGCCGGACGAGCCTGACGCGCGCGGGGAGGGTCCGGGTCGACTACCAGCTCGACGATCTCGGTCGAGCCACGCTGCGGCACGCTCTTGTCGCGATGGCCAACATCGCCCGCGCCGGCGGCGCCGACGAGATCCTCGCGATCGGGCTGCCGCTGCTGCGCCACCGCACCGAGTGGCGGGATGAAGGGAACCGGTTCAAGGCATTCGAGCGACAGCTGGCGGAGCGGGACTTCCGGCCCCATCGGGGCACGATCGCCTCGGCACACCAGATGGGCACGATCCGGATAGGGACGGACGCCGCCGATCACCCGGCAGACGAACAGGGCCGCATCCGTGCCGACAGCGGAGGCCGGCTCATCGCCGGGCTCTACGTCGCCGACACGTCCACCTTCCCGACGGCGATCGGCGTCAATCCGATGATCGCCGTTATGGCGATGGCTCGGCGAATCAGCCGGACGGTGCTCGCGGAGGGCGCGCCGCGTTCCTGAGCCGAGAGGCTCGGGGTCAGGTCCCTGCGGGCGCGGACGGCGCCGAGGCGGCCGTCGAAGGGCCGGGGCTGACCGCGGCGGCCGGCGCGGTCCGGTTCAGCCGTCCGCGGGCGGTGACGATCATGGCCACGGCCGCGAGGATGACCGCCGCGGCTACGACCGTCCGGAGGCTGATCGGCTCGGCCAGGAACAGGGCCCCCAGGGCGACCGCGACAACGGGGTTCACGTAGGCGTACGTCCCGATCAGCGACAGCGGCGCGTTCCGGAGCAGCCAGGCGTAGGCGTTGAACGCCAGCATGCTGCCGATCACGATGAGGTAGGCGAGGGCGAGGAGCGACCGCGCCGAGATCGCGTCGGGATGGAAGGCGGCGAGCTCGCCGGTCAGGCCGCCGATGACGGCGAGGACGACGGCGGCGATGAGCATCTGGAGGGATGTCGCCACGAGCGGGCGACGCGGCAGGTGCGCCGCGCGGGCCGAGAAGAGCGAGCCGTGGGACCAGGCGATCGGGGAGATCATCAGCACGATGATCCCGAACGCGTCGAACGCGTTGGCGCCGGCCCCGGCCGGCCAGACGAGCAGTGCCACGCCCGCCAGGCCGATGGCGACGCCGACGACGACGATCCGAGGGAGCCGCTCGCGGAAATAGAGCCAGCCGAACACGGCCAGCCAGAGCGGCACCATCGCGATGAGGATCGCCGCGATGCCCGACGGCACGGTCCGCTCGCCCAGGGCGACGAATCCGTTGCCGATTCCCAGGAGCAGCACACCGACGATCGCCGAATCGCGCCACTCGCGCCGGCTCGGCCACGCCATCTCACCGGGGTGGCGGAGGAGCTCCCAGGCGAGCAACACGGCGCCGGCGATGGCGAACCGGATCGCACCCATGAAGAACGGCGGGATCGTCTCGATCGACACGGCGATGCCGAGGTACGTGGAACCCCAGACGACGTACAGGATCCCCATCGCGCCCCACAGCTTGAGCGCGGACGGCCGGTGACCTTCCCCGTGCCGCTCCTGGCGTCGACGGATAGGCGCGACTCGTTCTCGCTCGCGCGTCGGCGCAAGGGCGGACGGAACGTTTGGCATAGCCTGCTGGTCCAAGATGCTCGAATTCTAGCGGGTCCTTGCCCGGACCGGCAACCCTCAGGGTCGAGCCGACGACTCAGGCCGCCAGCGAAACGGGGCGACAGCGACGGCAGGGCCGGTAGCCGGCCGCCCGGGCCGCGCCGAGCGAAGAGAACGGCACCCGATGGCCGGCGCTGATCCGGCGGGCGTGCTGGCAGGTCGGCAGGCAGACGATGTGGGTCGTGTCCGACCCGAGGAACCGGATGCCGGCCCCCGCGGCGGCTTCCAGAGCATCCGGATCGAGCCCTTCCGCGGCCAGGATCCGGCGCTTGTTCTCGGGACCGCCGAGTGAGTACCGGCCGATCATGCCGTCGCTGCGGACCACGCGATGGCAGGGCACCACCAGCGGGATCGGGTTGTGGGCGAGGGCCGTGCCAACCGCCCTGACGGCTTTCGGGCGGCCGATCTCGGCGGCGATCCAGCCATACGGCCGGACCTCGCCGCGCGGGATCTCGAGGGCCTTTCGCCAGACGGCGACCTCAAAAGCGGTCGCACCGCGCAGGTCCAGCTCGATCCGGGCTCGCCGGTCGCCGGCGAGGCGGCGTTCGATCGCCAGGCGGAGCTTCGCGGGCAGCGCCGTCGCCTGGGCGATCGGGCGGCCGGTGTGCGCCCGCACCCGGGCCTCGAATTCCGCCGGGTCGCCGGCAGCGCCGATCCACGACACGCCGCGACCATTCCAGGCGACGAAGGCTGGGCCCAAGGGCGAGTCGGTTGCTGCGTATTCATCTGCGAGACCGGCCCGGACAAGCGCCCCGAAGCGGAGGGTCTCCGGCGCCGTCGTCCGCAGCCCGGCCAGCTCGGCGACCAGTTGCTCATCGGGATTGGTTGCGCTCCGGGTCGGGGTCGACGTGATCATGAAAGCACCTCCGCGGTCGCACGCCCGCGACTCGTGATGGATCGGGGATCGAGGCCGTGGACGCGGGGGTCACGGGCGCCTCGTGCCGCCGCAGCGGAGGCCACCGCGCCGTCGCCCGATCCGGACTCGGCGAGGAGGTGGCGGAGTCGTTCGAGGCCACGGGCAACCTGGGCCTTGATCGTCCCTTCCGGCCGACCGAGCGCCTCGGCGGTCTCGGCGACGCTCAGCCCGTCGACGTGGCGGAGGACGACGGCGGCGCGGATGGACGGCGGGAGCAGGAGGAGGGTTGTCGCCAGCGCCGTCGCGCCTTCTCGGCGCGTCACGACGGTCACCGGGCCGGGGTTGCGCTCGTCAGGCAGGTCGAGGCCCGCATCCAGGAGCGGCTCGAGCCGAGATGGCGGTTGCCGATCGGCGATTCGCCGCCGGCGGTTGCGGGCAAGGTTGACGGTGATGGCAGCGAGCCACGGCCGCAGTCGCAGCTCGGCGGTCCGCTCCGGTGCGTATCCCTCGATCGCGCGGAGGGCGCGAACCAGCGCGTCCTGGGCGACCTCCTCGGCGTCGCGCGGGTCGCCCAGCAGGCGGAGGGCAATCGAGTAGAGGCGATCGGCCTGGGCCGTAACCAGCGCCGGAAAGGCGGCGTCGAGATCGGCGGCGAGCTGGTGGGCGAGCGCGACGTCGGTATCCATCGTCCTCTTCAACACGGTCGCCCCACGTTCCGTTGCAGTGTGGACCGACGAGACGGATCGATCCGTCACTGGGGTGCCATCCTGGGCGCACGTCGCGCGCCTGGTGCGTCGCGCGCCTGGTGCGTCGCTCGAGCTCGTGCGCCGCTCAGCGCTCCTTCGGCCGCCCCGAGATCGTGACTTGGCGCTGGCCTCGGGTCGGAGTTCAGCCGCTGACGACGATCGTGCCCTTCATCTGGGTCGGATGGATCGCGCAGTGGTAGGCGTACGTCCCCGGCGCCGAGAAGGTGAGATTGCCGGCGTCGCCCTTGTTCAGGGTGTCGGTCGCGCACGACCCGTCGTCCAGGGCCGCGGAGTGGGGGACGTCATCCTTGTTCGTCCAGCTGATCGTGTCGCCGACCTTGGCCTGGACTGGCTCGGTCTTGAAGGTGAGGTCCTCGATCTCGACCTCGATGGTGCCAGCAGTATCGGACCTGGCGCATGCGGTGGCCCCCACCGAGGCGCCTGGCGAGCCCGCTGCCGGCGCGTTGGTGGCCGGCGTGGTTCCGCCGCCGCATGCCGCCAGCGTGAGACCGCCGGCGAGCGCGAAGCCTGCTCGAACGAGGTGCATGTGCGTGTCCTCCTCTCGGCGACGCCGGTCGCCAGTGCACGCAGGTTCGCCGCCCGGTGGCGCCGTCACCTGCCAAGTCTATCCGCTGACGACGATCGTGCCCTTCATCCGCGCTGGATGGACCTCGCAGTGGTAGGCGTAGGTTCCCGGTGCCGAGAACGTGAGGCTGCCGGCATCGCCGGTGTTGAGATTGTCGGTGCCGCACGAGCCGTCGTCGAGCGTGGCCGTGTGCTCGTTGGGGCCGCTATTCGTCCAGCTGATCACGTCGCCGACCTTGGCCTGGATCGGGTCCGGGCCGAAGGCGTAGTCCTTGACCGTCGCCTGGATGGTGGTCGGCGCGGTCGAAGCTGCGCACGCTCCGGCCGGGGTCGAGGTCGCGGGCGACACTGCCGGCGCGGGGCTCGACGCCGGGCTCGATGCCGGGCTGCCGGCGCAGGCGAAGAGCGCGAGGGCGACGACGAAGGACATCCGGGTGACCCAAACGGGCATCGCGATCCTCCACGGCGGCGGGGACAACCCTCTCCCGTGACCAGTACGCCCTCGCGGTGCCACCGGATCGCACGGTACCCCGGTGCGCGCAGAAGCACCCCGCCCGCCGGGCTAAGGTTGCCCCCGTGATCGAGCCGATCTCCAGGGACGAGGCGCTCGCTCGCCGCCTGGTGCTGCACGAGGCCCGTGTCCAGCAGGGGCCGGGCCGGGAGCTGCGGGACCTCGGCGACGCTTGGCTGCTGCACGATCCTTTCGACGCCGAGCCGTTCTGGAATCGGCTCCTCGCCCCCGCCTGGCCCGACGGGACCGCGGCCTTCGAGCGCCGGGTCGATGAGGCCATCACCCTCTTCGCGACGCTCGGCCGAATGCCCCACATCCGGCCGCTGCCGCTCGGGAATCGGCCGCCAGATCTCGGCGCCCGCCTTGCCGCCGCCGGCTTCCTCGCGCTGGGAACCGATCGCCGGATGGTCCTCGTGGACCAGCGGCCCAGCCTTGCCCTTGCTGAACGCGGGCCCGTGGTTCCCGGGGCGGAGATCGTTCGGTCGCCGGGGGCCGCAAACGGTCTCGACGCCTTCGCGGCGGCGGCCTCGCTGGTGCTGGCCGAGTCCTTCTCGGTCGAACGCCGGCGGATGGCGGCGCTGGAGGCCGACGCGATCGGCTGCGGCAGCCGGCCCGAATGCGAGATGGTCCTGCTGGAGGTCCACGGCGAGCCGGTCGCGGCGGCGCGCCGGGTCACGATTGACGATGGCACCTATCTGTCCTCGATCGGAACGCGACCGGGCTGGCGACGGCAGGGTCATGCAGCGTTCGTGACGGCGACGGCGGTTGCCGACGCGCTGGCGGCCGGGAGCGCGTTCGTGCATCTCGCGGTCGAGGTCGAGAACGAGGGGGCGACCCGCCTCTACGAGCGACTCGGTTTCGCGATCATCGGCGAGCCCGTCCCGGACCTCCTCCTGGCGTGAGCGCCGGCTCACAGCCCGAGGTCGTCGTGGCCCAGCTCCTCGGCGCGGCCAGGCTCGCGCTCCGGGCGCTGGAAGCCGGGCCGGGTCCGGCGCGCGGCGTTTCCGGCCCGCCGCGCAGCCACTCCGGCGGGCCAAGGCTTCGGATCATCGGGGTCGGGTGGGCGACCGTCGAGCTGGATCGGGCAGCGACGCAGCTCGCGGCCTCCCTGGGCCTGCCCGCCGGCGCCTGGATGCCTGCGCCACGAGACGGGCTTCTCGGGGCAACGGCGCGTCTCGGCCCGCCGTTGACCCCCGGTGGACCTCGGTTGGTCCTCCTCGAGCCCGACACCGAAGGGCGGCTGGCCGCGTCGCTGGCGAGGCTTGGGGAAGGCGTCGCCGCTGTCTACGTCACCGAGCAAGGCTCGGCGCGGGCCGCGCGGCGCGGTGCAGCCGTCGACCGGGACCCTCCGGTCCGGGGGAGTCTCAGACGGCTCGAGCCGGGGCCGATCGGGCCGGCGCGGCTCGTGCTCGGGGGCCCGGCGTGGGGGCCGCATGTCCTCGTCGTCGGCCGCGACCCTCATTCGGCGCACGGCACAAGCCGGCCGGCCACGCCCGAATCGCTACTATCGGGCGGTGACTGAGCAGGATCGAATAGCGATCCGGCCCGCCCGGGCCGAGGATGCCGAACACATCGCCGGCCTCCTCACCGAGGAGGGCTACCCGGCCGGACCGAGCGACATCGTCGCCCGCATCGGTCGCTTCGGCGGAGCCGATTCGGCCGTGCTCGTCGCCGACCTCGACGGGTCGCCGATCGGCTTCATCGCCCTGCATCGCATCCCACGCTTCGAGCACGACGACAGCGTCGTGCGGATCCTCGCCCTGGCCGTCGATCCGGATGCCCGGGAGCGGGGCGTGGGTCGGCTGCTGATGGCGGCTGCCGAGGACTTCGGGCGCCAGCAGGCGGCTGCCTTTGTCGAAGTCACGGCCGGACGGCACCGCCCCGACGCGCGACGCCTGTACGAGGCGCTCGGGTACGACGCCACGGTGACTGCGTACCTCCGCAAGCGACTCTGATCGCCGCGTAGGAGCTCGATCCCGGATCGTCGCAGCGCGGTGCCGGCTGAGTTGGCGCGGCCTCTTTGCAGTCGTCGCCTACCAGCGGTTGCGGTGCACGATCTCGGACAGCGGTCGTCGGCCGCCTGGGCGAGGCGGCCGGGTGAGGTCGGACGGGTCGGCCGGATAGCCGAACGACAGGATGTACTCGCAGCTGCGGTCATCGGGGTAGGCGAGGAGCCGCCTCGCGATTGCCCCCTCGTAGACGGTTGCCGGGCAGCTGCCGATCCCGAGCTCCCACGCCGCCAGCATCATGTTCTCGGCGGCGAGCCCGAGATCCCACAGGAGCGAGAGCGACGCCCCAGGCGCTCGAGGATCCGGGGTGACGAGGGCCACCGCGACGGTCGCCCCGGCGACGTGCCCGGCAAAGGGACCGGCCGTCGACAGGCCGCGGAGCTGCTCCCGGTCGTCGATGACGATGAAGTCCCAGCGTTGCTGGTTCTTGGAGCTTGCCGCGTGCCGCCCGGCATCGAGGATCCGCTCGATGTGGGCCGCCTCGAGGGGCTGGTCGCTGAACTTGCGGACCATCCGCCTGGTCCGGATCGCCCGCCAGGTATCCACCTGGGGCCTCAGACGATGTCGGCAGGCGCCGGCGGACGACCCGAGTGGCGGATGGCTCGGATCAGCGTCCGGATGCCACCGGGGACGTCGTCCATCGCGGTGAAGGGAACCTCCGCCGAGGGCAGGCGAGTGGCCGGCACCGCCGCGGCGACCGCTGCGGCCTCGTCGGGTTCCAGCGGGCCACCGAGCGCCGTCGCCAGGAACCGCGCGATCGTCGCCCGGTAGAGCGGCAGCTCGTACAGCCAGCTGTGATGGCCGCCCTCGATCACGAGGGTCTCGACGGGGGCGGGATTCGGCATGCCCGCGCGAGAGCGTCGGGCTGCCCGGGCGAGCCGATCGAGATGGCTCGGCGGGACCACCACGTCGGCATCGCCGTGGACCAGGAGGATCGGCCCTCGGTACTGCGCGATGGCCCTCGTCGCTGAGATCTCGGCGACCTTGTGGCCGCGTGGCGCCAGGAAGATGCGGGTCGTCAACCAGGCCAGCGGATAGGCGATCGGGTCGGGTATCGGCAGCTGGGCGATGTGGAACGTCTGGCGGGTGAGCCGGTACGGGTCGGCGGGGCCCGAGACGGCAACGACCGCGGCGAGGCGGGGCTCGGCGGCCGCGGCCAGGAGCGCCCCCGCGGCGCCCATCGAGTGGCCCACCACCGCCACCCTCGTCGCCTCGGGCATCGCGAGCGCGACGCGAACTGCCGCCAGCGCATCTGCGCCGAACTCACCGGCGGTCAGCGGCAGCGGCTCGGCCGGGTTCTCGCCGTGGGCGCGGACATCGAAGGCGAGCACGTGGAAGCCCGCGGCATGCAGGACCTGTGCGTTGGGCAGGCTCCCGTCCCGAGCCGATTCCCAGCCGTGAACCAGGACGACGGCCGGCCCAGGAGCGCCGTCCCGGGCCGGGATCCACCACGCCGGCAGCTCGCGGTCGCCCGACGGGACCGTCAGGTCCTCGTAGGGCAGGCCGACATCGGCGGGGCACAGGATCGGTGGCCGGCGGCGGGGGTAGCCCGCTCGCACCCGGTAGGCGTGGGCGAAGCGCCAGGCCGCGGCGATCGGGGCGGCAGCGATCGCGGCGGAGATACCGACCCGGCGGCTGATTCTCGTGCGCGTCACCGCTACAGGGGACGCCAGGCGACCGGCCCTGTCAAATGGACGGACGCGCAGCGGCGGTGGCTACACTCGGCAGGTGCCGAAGCGCGATCCCCACGACGTCCTCGGCGTGGCCCGGGGAGCATCGCAGTCCTCGATCAAGGCGGCCTGGCGGCGGCTCGCGAGGGAGCACCATCCCGACCTCTCGCCGGGCGATGCCGCGGCCGCGCGCGCGGCGACCCGCCGGATGGCCGAGATCAACCAGGCCTACGAGCAGCTCAGGATCGGCAGCCCGGGCCGGTCGGGAAGCCACGTCGACGGGGATGGGCGGCGGGTCACGTGGCCGCCCCGGGCCAGGCCCAGCCGGCCGGTCACCGGCCGGGTCGACACCACGGCCACATTCCGGCCCCGGAACCAGACGACCGGACCGCGGGCCCGGCCGGTGGGTCCTCCACCGTTCAAGGGCGAGCGCCTGGACCGGGAGTTCCCGCGGTCCTCCCAGCCCACGGGTCCCTTGGCCAAGGGCCGCCAGAAGGGCTATCGGCGCCCAGCCGCGCCGCCGCTCGACGAGGCCCAGGCGAGGGTCGTCGACTTCGGCAAGTTCCACGGCCACACGCTTGCCGAGATCGCGGCCTTCGAGCCGAGCTACATCGACTGGCTGGCGCGCACGATCTCGCGCGACCCGGAGCTGCTCGCGCAGGCTCGGGTCGTCCAGCAGGATCTCGATCAACGCGGCGTGGTTCGCCGGGCCCGGCCCGTCCCGGCTTGAGCCACGCCTCGCCCCGACGGTTCGCCATCGCGCTCGCCCTGTTGACGGCCCTCGCGGGGGTCGTCGGCGGCTGCCGCGCGTCGGCGTCCCAGGCGCCCGGGGCGTGCGTGGATACCCGAGGGCCAGGTGCCAGACCACCACTCGAGGCGGTGCTGCCGTCGAGCCTGGCGGACCAACCGCCCGCGACGGTCGATTCGGGTGCGAGCTGCTCCGCGGACGCCCTCGCCACGCTCCGGGCGCACGACGTGACTGAGCTTGACTTCGCCGGCGCTACCTGGGATGGCGGCAACGGCGTGGCGACCTCGATCGCCGTCCTCGCATTGCCGGCCGGTGCGCCGCTGCCGGTCGCCTGGGTCGAGGAGTTCTACGAGGTCGGCGCCCGGTCGGGCAAGAAGACGGACAACGTCGAGGTCAGCCGGCCGACGTTCCGGGAGGTGGGCAGCGTCTACCGTCTCGACGCGCTCAACGACCTGTCGTTCCAGTCCGTGATCGTCTGGTCCGACGGTCCGATCGTGCGGGTCGTCATCGTTGCCAGCCCGGTCAACCCCTCGGCGTCGCGCGCCGAGCACAATTCGCGCGTGGAAGCCGCTGTCCAGGCGGCCGCCCACGCCCCCGACAGCTGAGGAATCGCGTGCTAGTGTCGGCGGCATGACCGAGCAGTCTCCGTGGGCTGCGCGACGCCGTCGCTGGAAGGTCGAGCGCCTGGATCCCGCGCTCGATCGAGCGCCCGAGCGACGCGGACGCTTCTCGACGATGGGCGAGATCGACGTCGAGCCGCTGTACGGCCCGTGGTCGTGGGAGACCGGCGCCGGCGGCCCGACCTCGGTCGACCACCACGGCGATCCGCTGCCGCGCGGCCGCTGGGACGACTTCGACCCGGAGCGCGACGTCGGCTTCCCGGGCGAGGAGCCGTTCACCCGCGGCATCCACCCGAGCGGCTACCGCTCCCGCCTCTGGACGATGCGGATGTTCGCCGGCTTCGGCGCCGCCGAGGACACCAACAACCGTTTCCGCCAGCTTCTGGCGGCTGGCCAGACCGGGTTGTCGATCGCCTACGACATGCCGACGCTGTACGGCTACGACACCGACCAGCCGGAGGCCGAAGGCGAGTTCGGGACATGCGGGGTGGCCGTCTCCTCCCTTGCCGACATGGAGGTCCTCCTCGCGGGATTGCCGCTGGACCGCGTTTCCACCTCGATGACGATCAACTCGCCGGCCGCGCCGATCTGGGCGATGTACATCGTTGCGGCGGAGAAAGCCGGGTTCCCGCGGACGGCCCTCGAGGGGACGACCCAGAACGACATCCTCAAGGAATTCGTGGCCCAGAAGGAGTTCCTGTTCCCGCCCGAGCCGTCGATGCGCCTGGTGACCGACACGATCGAGTTCGGGACGCGCGAGCTGCCGCGCTGGAACACGATCTCGATCAGCGGCTACCACATCCGCGAGGCCGGCTCGACGGCCGTCCAGGAGCTGGCCTTCACGATCGCGGACGGGATGGCGTACGTCGAAGCCGCCCTCGAGCGGGGCCTGCGGGTCGACGACTTCGCGCCTCGGCTCAGCTTCTTCTTCAACTCGCACTCCGACTTCTTCGAGGAGATCGCGAAGTTCCGGGCCGCCCGGCGGATCTGGTGGAAGCTGATGACCCAGCGCTACCGGGCCGAGAACGAGCGCTCCACCTGGCTGCGCTTTCACACCCAGACCGCCGGGGTGTCGCTCGCCCCGCAGCAACCGCTCAACAACATCACCCGGGTCGCGACGCAGGCCCTGGCGGCCGTGCTCGGTGGCACCCAGTCGCTCCACACCGATGCCTATGACGAGGCGTTGGCCGTGCCGACCGCCGAAGCGGCCCTCCTCGCGTTGCGGCAGCAGCAGATCATCGCCGAGGAAACCGGCGTGACCGGCACGGTCGATCCGCTCGGCGGGTCATGGTTCGTCGAGTCGCTGACGAACGAGGTCGAGCGCCAGGTGTGGCACTACCTCGAGGAGATCGATCGGCGGGGCGGGATGGTCAAGGCGATCGTCGAGGGCTACCCGCAGCGCGAGGTCGCGGATGCGGCCTATCGGTTCCAGCGCGAGCTCGACCTCGGCGAGCGCCGCATCGTCGGCGTCAATGCCTACGTCGACGAGTCGGAGGTCACCAGGGTGCCCGTCCTCGAGGTGCCGCCGGGCTCGTTCGAGCGGCAGATGGAGCGCCTCGAGCGAACTCGCCGCGAGCGCGATCCGGGGGCGGTCGAAGCAGCCCTGGCCGGGCTTCGCGATGCGGCCACCCGGCCGGGTTCCAGCGAGGACAACCTCATGCCGCACTTCATCCGGGCGGCGGCGGCCTATGCCACCCTTGGCGAGATGTGCCAGGTGCTGCGAGAGGTCTTCGGCGAGTACCGCGAGCCGATTGCCGTCTGAGTCCCGCGCCCGCGGTTTGTAACGCGCCCGTATCGGGCACAGGTCCGACGGGCCTCGAATTCGCTTGACACGCGAACCGGACGGCGGACAATCGGGGCCCCAGCAACCTTCAGGAGGCAGGAACCAGATGAAGCGTTCCGTAGCACTTGCCGTGGCCGCGCTCGCCGCGATGCTCTCCGTCGGGGTCGCTGTAGCCACGCCGGCTACAGGATTCGTAGGGAC